>NZ_MRUJ01000177.1:0-27753 GCF_002099325.1 Frankia sp. KB5
CAGAGCCCGTTATTACGGTCGACTGCACTGATCTCTATCCTGATTAGCCTGATCGGACTGGTTGCGTGCACCGCTTCGGAGGATTCCACCGGACGCACCGGAACAGCTGCCTGCGCCACACCGGGCATAACTGAGACCGAGATCAAGGCCGGCGTTCTTTTCCCTGACACCGGGCCGTTCGCGCACAGTATGCGCGCGTTCCGGGCCGGAATCGATGCACGTTTCGGCGAAGCCAACGCCGCAGGCGGCGTCAACGGGCGGAAGATTGTCTACAGCTGGCGGGATGATGTCTCCGACCCCCAGTTGAACCTCGCCGCGGCCCGCGAGCTCGTCCAGAAGGAAGAGGTCYTCGGCATCATAGAAGGACTGGGTGCGGTCTCCGGCTCAGCCCAGTACCTCGCGGATCTGAACGTGCCGATCGTCGGACTGGGAGCCGAACCCGTCTGGGCCGCGCACGAGAACATGGTCTCGTGGCATCACTATACAGTCCCGGCCGGGTCGTCCACCGTCTGGGGGGATTTCATTCGCGGTGAGGGGGGAACCCGGAGCGCCATGGTCGACGTAGCGTTGAACGCTGCCGTGCACGACTATCATCGGCAGCTCGTTGACAGCCTGCAAGCGGCCGGTGTCAGCGTGGACATAAACTTCGAGGTGACCGCGGAGACGACCAGCTTCGAGGCGTTGGCCAGRCAAATGAAGGCGGCTAACATCGACACCCTTACCGGCGTCATCACCCCGGACGTCCTCACTCAGATCCTCCCCGCGGCCCGTGCCGCCGGCGTGAACCTCAAGACGGTGCTCCTCTCGCTCGGCTACGATCGGGCCCTGCTGACCGATCTCGGCCCGGCCCTGGCCGGCACCAACATCTACATCAGCTTCGTCCCGTTCGAGCTGAACACCCCCGCGCATCAGCGGCTGCTCGCCGCGATGACCCGCTACTCTCCGCAGACCCAGCCGCCGGAGCAGGAAAGCGCGGTCTTCGGTTGGTTGTCCGCCGATCTGTTCCTGCACGGCCTGCAAGCCGCCGGCGCCTGCCCGACCCACCAGTCGTTCCTACAGGGTCTGCACTCCGTGCACGACTACGACGGCACTGGCCTGCTCCCCAAGCCGGTTGATCTCGCGAAAAACCGCGGCCAACTCGGCAACTGCTATTATTTCATGCGCATCAGCGGCGACGGCAGTCATTTCGYACCGCTGCAGTCCACGGCCCGTTGCGGTAATTTGATCAACTGAACAATGCGCCTTCCGTGGGGAGCCTTTCGGCCTTCGCCTCGATCAGACCGCCGAATCCTAGCCGCGCAACGCGGYAGGGCGGCGATCGACCGAAGACGGCAGGCCGATCGGTGCCCTGCCAGCGCCCGGCTGCCGGCTCGGTGCCCGCGGCCGAGGAAGATACGCGGGTAAGGGAGARCGGCCGTGGGGTGGACGGGCAACCGGGTAGGACGTTCAGGAACGGCCGACCCCCTGGGCGGCAAAAACCCCGCCTCCCTGCTGGGGAGACGGGGCTGCAACGCGTCATCTGGTCGGGGTGKCGGGATTCGAACCCACGACCTCTTCGTCCCGAACGAAGCGCGCTACCAAGCTGCGCCACACCCCGCGACCGAGATGAAGCATACCCGACGGCTCAGTGGTCCGACGGGGTGGGGTCGCCGGCCGGCACCAGGGTGAGYAGGGTCGCCTCCGGCCGGCAGCCGAGGCGCAGCGGCGCGAACGGGGACGTGCCCAGCCCGGACGACACGTGCAGCCAGGACGACCGCCCGTCGACCTCGTGACGGGACAGCCCGCGAACCCGGGCCCGGTCCAGCCCGCAGTTGGTCACGAGCGCCCCGACCCGGGGCAGCCGGATCTGACCCCCGTGCGTGTGCCCCGAAAGGGTGAGCCCCACCCCGTCCGCTGTGAACGCGTCGAGGACCCGCGGTTCCGGGGTGTGCGACAGTCCCAACGCGAGCTCAACGCCGGGCTCCGGGGGGCCGGTCACGACCGCGAGCTGGTCGCGGCGCAGCCGGGCGTCGTCCACGCCACGCAGGTCGATCCGGCGACCGCCGACCTCGATGACCGCCCGCACGTTGGTCAGCTCGGYCCACCCGCTGGCGGCGGCGAGACCACCGGCGAAAGCCGCCCAGTCCAGCGGAGCGCCCCTGGGATGGGCCTCGTCGCCCCGCCGGAGGTAGCGGTGCGGGCTCTTCAGGGTCGGGACGAAGTAGTCGTTGTTCCCCGGTACGAAGACCCCGGGAAACGAGTAGAGCGGCTCCAGCGCGGCGAGCAGGGGATCCCGGGCATCGGCCGCAGACAGCACGTCACCGGTCAGGGCGACCAGGTCGGGGACGAGCCGGGCCAGGTCCCCCAACCAGGCGAGCTTGCCGTACTGACGGGGGGTGACGTGCAGGTCGGAGATGTGCAGCACGCGCAGGGGGCGCGCGCCGGCCAACAGCACCGGGATCCGCACCCTCCGCAGGGTGTACGCCGTGCGCTCGTACAACCCGCCGTAGGCCGACACGAGCGCCCCCACCGCCGCGACACCCACGAGAGTCCTCGCCGCTGTGTGACGTGCGTTCATCGTCCCAGTCTCACCCACCGCGGGCGGGGACCTGCCGCCACCCGGCCCGGTTCCGCGCGCCGCGCCGCGCACCACCGGGCGCCGCGCACCACCGGGCGCCCCGCCGACGGAACCGGCGTGACCACCCTGCCCGCAGACCATAGGCTCCGGTGGTTATGAGCACCCTCAAGGAACGTCTGCGCGCCGATTTGACCGTCGCGATGAAGTCCCGTGACGAGCTGCGGACGTCCACTCTGCGGCTGGCCCTGGCCGCGGTGAAGGATGCGGAGGTGGCCGGCAGCTCCGCGCGGGTCCTCGACGACCCGGAGGTCTCGAAGGTCCTGACCCGCGAGGTGAAGAAGCGCCGGGAGGCGGCCGACGCCTACGCCGCGGCCGGTCGCGGCGACCAGGCGGACCGAGAGCGGGCCGAGGGCGAGGTGCTCGAGGAGTACCTGCCGAAGCAGCTCGGCGACGACGAACTGGCCACGATCATCGACCAGGTACTCGCGGGTCTGGATGTCAGCGGTCCACGAGCGATCGGTCCCGCCATGAAGTCCGTGCAGGCCGCGGTCGGCGGCCGGGCCGACGGCGGCCGGGTCGCCGCACTCGTGAAGGCCCGGTTGGCGGGCGGCTGAACGAGCCGCGTGGCCCGCTCAGCGCCGCCGGCGCCCGCCCTGGCCCCGGCCATCCGTCCCGTCCAACGGCCCCGAGCCGCCTGAAGCGTTCAGCTGCCGACGCAGATCCGTGCCCGGCTGGCCGCCCCCGGCCGGTTGGCCGTCATTCGGCTGGGCGAGCGCTCCGAAGCCGGGTAGCGTCGATCCACCCGGCAGGACGGCCGTGCCGGTCAGCCCCCCGGAGATCTGCAGGGTGACCTCGGTGTTGAGCGAGACCTCGCTGCCCGGGGCGGGCGACATCGCCACGACGGTGCCGGGGGGCGCCGGATGCGGGACCGGCTGCGACCTGACATGGAAGCCCAGCTGGACGAGCGTCTGCTCGGCGACCTGCTGCGGCTGCCCGACCACGTCCGGCAGTGCCTTCGTCGGCACCTCGGGTTGGGTGTCGTCCGGGGTCGGCAGCGGTTCGACCGGTAGTCCGAGACCGGCGATCGTCCGGATCATCGTGCGGGACCACACCTGGGCGGGATATCCGCCACCGAAGACGTTGCGACCCTTCACATTAATCAGGGGATGCGACGTCGGTCCGCGCGGGTCCGCGAGGGTCACCGCCGCGGCGAGCTGGGGGATGTAACCCGCGAAGGAGGCGGTGCTGAACCCCTCCGCGGTGCCGGTCTTGCCGGCGGCCGGCCGGCCGATCTGCCCGTTCCCGCTGGCCGTCCCGTGGTTGATAACCCCCTGCAGCACGGCGCTGACCTTGTCCGCAATCTTCGGGTCGAGCGCCTGCTGGCAGGGAGCGCCGGTGTCGAAGGGAAGCGGCCGGTCCGTCCCGCCCACCCGCTGGGTGATCGCGAGCACGGCCCGCGCGTCGCACTTCCTGCCCCGCGCGGCCAACGTCGCGTAGGCGGTCGCCAGATCGAGGGTGCTGATCTCGTTGGATCCGAGGATGGAGGAGCCGTCGACCCGGGTGATCCCGTCCACCCCCCTGCATTCGGGATCGTTGTTGTTGTGCTGCCGGATCCGGCACGAGGTGACGCCCATACGGCGGGCCACCTCGGCCGTCTTCAGCACGCCCAGCTTCTCGGCGAGCTGGATGTAGTAGGTGTTGACCGATGACCAGGTTGCGGTCGTCAACGAGTAGAAACCGTCCTCGCTGGGATCGGCGTTTCCGTAGCAGTTCTTGCCCTGGGGATCCGGGTTCGGGAAGACGTTCGAGTGGTAGCAGAGGGGGGCGTGCAGCGTCGTGGAAAGCGGTAGTCCCGATTCGAGCGCGGAGATCAGAGTGAACACCTTGTAGGTCGATCCCGGGGAGAACGAGTCCTCGTCGACGGGATAAATCTCCTTGGTGTGGACGAAGTCCGTGGACAGGGCGGCGGGCTGTCCGTCCGCCGTCGGTCCGTAGACCCGGTTGATCGCCAGGGCGAGCACCTGRCCGGTGTTCGGCTGCACCATCGCGACGCTCGCCGCCACCCGGTTCCCGATCGGGATGACCTCGGTCGCGGCCGACTGCGCCGCCTGTTGCGCCACCGGGTCCAGCGTCGTTCTGATCGTGAGGCCGCCCTCGAACAGTAGTCTGCGCGCGTCCTCCTCCGTCGGGGCGAAGGATCTGTCGTTCAGCAGCCGCTGGCGCACGAGGGCGCAGAAGAACGGCGCGGTCGAGTCGGCGCAGGGATCGGCCGAGTGGGGCTGYCGGTTGAGCACCACCTCGCCATCGTGCGCCTGATGAAAGGCCGCCGCGTCGATGTGATGAAGTTCGAACATGCGGTCGAGGACTACGTTGCGCCGTTCCCGTGCCGCCTGCGGATGTATCGCCGGGTTGAAGGCGTTCGGGTTTTTCACCAGGCCGGCCAGCAGCGCGGCCTGCGGCAGGGTGAGCTTGTCGACGTCGACGTTGAAGTAGTGCCGCGCGGCTACCTGGACCCCGTACGCACCATCGCCGAAGTAGGCGATGTTGAGATAACGCTCGAGAATCTCGTCCTTGCTCAGATGGGCTTCGAGGTACAGCGCATAACGCGCCTCCCGAAGCTTGCGCTGGACGGTCTGCTCGGTCGCGGCCYTCTTCGCCTCAGCCGTCGTCGCGGACATCAGAAGAACGTTCTTGACGTACTGCTGGGTCAGGGTCGAGCCGCCCTGGGTGACCTCGCCGTTCTCCCGGTTGGTGAGATACGCCCGGACGAGACCCTTGTAATCCAGCCCGTCGTGCTCGTAGAACCGGGAATCCTCGATGTCGATGATCGCCTGACGCATCACCGGCGGAACCCGGCCCAAGGACACGACCTCACGGTCCTGCTCCCCGCGCAGCACGGCGAGGACGTTCCCCCGCGCGTCGAGGACGCGCGACGCCTGGGCCAGCGGGGGGACCGTCAGGTTGGCCGGCAGGTCGAGGAAGTCGTCCGCGCCGCCCTTGACGGTCAGTCCGGCCGCTCCCACCACCGGCAGGGCCAGCATGCCGACGAGCACCCCCGCCACCACGCTGATCACGCCGGCGCCGAGCAGCCGCGTGGCCACGAACCCCAGCCGGCGGGCCGATGATGCGATGGGACGAGGCTCAGGCCGGTCGACGTCGCCGAAGCGGAGTTCGTCAGGCCCGTACGGGCGCCCCGGTACACGGTCGCGGGCGGAATCCTCGAACCGCCCACGACCGGGCGTGGGGTGCCCAGGGGGCGTGGTCATCCAGGGACCTCCGTCCAGCCAGGCTGGGACACCCGTCGGAGCATACGGGCCAACATTTGATCAACAAGCGCCACCCCCGCCGCCCCGATTTCCACGAACGCCACAAGGCGGCGGCCCATCGCAGCCGATAATGCCGTGAGCTGGGACGCCGCAGTTCCAGCCCCGGCCGGCGACCCTGCCGGTCCCGGGCGCGCCCCGGACGACCGTGACAACCTCCACACCCGCTGCCCCGCCGCCCACGCTCCATACCTCCACTTTCGGGCGTCATCTCAATTCCGGCCCCACATTAGGGCAATCTCGTCAAAACGGAAACGAAGCGATGAAAAACCTACATTATCTCTGAGTCGATACCTCATTGTCACGCAACAGACATACGGAGGTCACAGACCGCACTACCATGGCGATCCGGATCAATGGCCCGGACTAGTCATTTGGACAACCACCCGTGTGGGGTCTGTRCCGTGGCCACGCCACTCCGTACGGTTTCGGGTCAACGCCACGTCACCACCCGCACGGGCCCCCTGACCCGGACTCGAGAAGAAAGGCAGGTGGCATGACCAGAAGCCTGACCTCCACCGTCAGCACRCCACGCCGTGCCAACACGACCCATCTCGTGGGTTCCGCCGTCGACGGCGACTGGACGGCTCACGCCGCCTGTCGCGACCTCGACCCGGATGAGCTGTTCGTCCAGGGCGCCGCCCAGAACCGGGTGAAGACCCGGTGCTTCGGCTGCGCTGTCCGCACCGAGTGCCTCGCGGACGCTCTCGACAACCACGTCGAGTTCGGCGTCTGGGGGGGCATGACCGAACGGGAACGTCGCGCGCTGCTACGTCGCCGCCCAGACGTCACGTCCTGGCGGAAGCTGCTCACGGACGCCCAGGCCGACCACAGATCGGCCTCCGCCGGCTGATTCAGCGGTGGTCCGACCAGTCCCCAAGGCCGATCGGATCCTTCGCCGGCTATCCCCCGCCCGAGGACAACGTCGTCCCGGTCCGGGATCACGCACATCCGCTGTCGACCGCGTTCTCTCACCCGGATGAACCGGGCTCGCCGATCAAGCTGATCAAGCGGTCCGATCCAGCCGTTCGTCACGCGCGAGCGCATCGCCGATCTCCCGCAGTCCGACGAGATCGTGCACGTCTTCCGACAACGCCTCCACCTCCACTATCGGGGTGTCGGGGTGGGCGCTGGTGAACCGCTCCCGCAGCCGCGCCTCCCGGCTCGCCAACCGGACCCGATCGGCGTGGATGCGCAGCACCGCGGCGGCAAGCGGATGCTCCCCGTGCTCCTCGAGGTTCTCGGCGGCGGCAAGGCTGCGCTCGATGTTGAGCGCCTCGGCATCGCTGTGGTGCATCCGGTTCACGACCAGTCCGGCGAGGGGCATCCCCTCCGCATCGAGCCGATCGACGAAGTAGGACGCCTCCCGTAGCGCCGCGGCCTCGGGTGCGGCGACCACGATGAACGAGGTGCCGGGATCGCCGAGCAGGCGGTAGGTCTCCTCCGCCCGCGCCCGGAAGCCACCGAACATCGTCTCCAGCGCCGCCACGAACTGGCTGACGTCGGTCAGCAGCTGGGCGCCGAGCACCTTGGTGAGGACTCGGGTGAACACGCCGAGGCCGGCGCCGAGCACCTTCACGTACGCCCGCCCGCCGGCCTTCGCCGGCGCGAGCAACAGTCGTAGCAGCCTTCCATCGAGGAAGGCCCCGAGCCTCGTCGGAGCATCGAGGAAGTCCAGCGCCGACCGGGTCGGGGGCGTATCGACCACGATCAGATCCCACGTGCCGGTGGCGTCGAGCTGGCCGAGCTTCTCCATCGCCATGTACTCCTGGGTGCCGGCGAAGGAGGACGACAGCGACTGGTAGAAGGGGTTGGCAAGGAGGGCCTCGGCCCGCTCGGAGGTGCTGTGCGCCAGGACGATCTCGTCGAACGTCCGCTTCATGTCCAGCATCATCGCGTCGAGACGACCACCGGCGGCACCGTCGACCCCGGCCACCTCGCGTGGGGTGTTGTCGAGCGCGGTCAGGCCCAGGGCCTGGGCGAGTCGCCGCGCCGGGTCGATCGTCAGGACGACGACGTTGCGCCCGCGCTCGGCCGCCCGCAGCGCGAGCGCCGCGGCCATGGTCGTCTTGCCGACCCCACCCGAGCCACAGCAGACCACGATCCGTTCCGTGTCGAGCATCGCGTCGACGTCGAGCAGTGGCACGCCGGCCGGATGCGGACGCGTCCGGCGCGCTCCCGGCCCGCCGCGACGCGCCGCCGACTGCCGGACGCTCCCCGCTGCCGGCCTTCGCCGCCCGGCGGACGGTGCCCCGGGTTCCCGCCGTGGTGCACCGGGTGACGGGCGCGCGGGGCTCATGCCACCATCTGCTGCGCCCGCAGCATCTCCGCGAACCGGTAGACGGTGCCGAGGTCGACGCCATCCGCGACCAGCGGCACCTCATACACGGGACGACCCAGCCCGGCAATCTCCGCACGCTCAGCCGCCTCCAGCGCGACGCGATCGGCGTGCTGGGCCGCCTCCCAGGCCAGCGCCTCGACCAGCTCAGGGGTGGGCTCCATCCCAGCCTCCTTGATCCCGGCGGCAATCTCCTCCCGGTCCAGCTCCCCGCGCCGGGCCAGACGGGACTCCTTCGCGCGCAGCAGGGGTGGGCGGGTCATGTTGACCACCACACCGCCGAGCGGCAGGCCGGCGCGGGTCAGCTCGGCCACGCCGTCCACCGTCTCCTGCACCGGCATCTCCTCGAGGAGGGTGACCAGATGCACGGCGGCCCGATCGGGCGCCAGCACGGCCATCACGCTGTCGGCCTGGGCCCGGATCGGCCCGACCTTGGCCAGCCCCGCCACCTCCGCGGTGACATTGAGAAACCGGGTGATCCGGCCGGTGGGCGGCGCGTCGAGCACCACCGCGTCGTAGGCCAGCCCTCCCGGGCGGGTGGCGTCGGGCCGGTTGACCGCCTCCTTGACCTTGCCGGTGAGCAGCACGTCGCGAACCCCGGGAGCGATGGTCGTGGCGAAGTCCACCGCGCCGATCCTGTCCAGGGCCCTCCCGGCCCGCCGCAGGTTGTAGAACATCTCCAGATACTCCAGCAGGGCCTCATCCGCGTCGATCGCCAACGCGAACACCTCCCCGCCGCCGGGGGCGCTGGCCACCTTGCGCTCCCGGTAGGGCAACGGAGGGGTGTCGAACAGCTGCGCGATCTGCTGCCGACCCTCGACCTCGGTGAGCAGGACTCGACGACCACCGCTCGCAAGCGCCACGGCCAGCGCGCCGGCCACGGTCGTCTTGCCGGTCCCGCCCTTGCCGGTGACGATGTGCAACCGCCGGTCCCACGGACCGGCCACCTCGCCGCTCGCTTCCTTGATCACGGTGTTCTCGCTGTCGATCACAGCGTTCTCGCTGTCGGTCACGGTGTTCTCGCCGTTCACAAGCTTGACCGTACCCGCGTGCACGGTCCCCACCACGGTGGTGAGCCGGGAGAAAACCCGCGGCGCACCGCGGGGCGAGCCAAGGTAGGGGATGTGGGGAGAGGTGACCGGAACGATGCGGCGGCGAAGGCTCGGGCCCGGTGACACGGGTGTCCGGAACCGTCGGCGCGATGCTCTAAGGTCCGGTGTCATGCAGACGAAGTGGGAGTACGTGACGGCGCCGGTACTGATCCACGCCACCAAGCAGATTCTCGACAACTGGGGTGAGGACGGCTGGGAGCTGGTCCAGATCGTTCCCGGTCCCAACCCCGAGAGCCTCGTCGCCTACTTCAAGCGTCCCAGGAGTCAGTCCTGACATGGCCGCACCGAGCGAACGCCTGGCGGCGCTGGGCCTGACGCTGCCGCCGGTCCCGACCCCGGCCGGCGCCTACCTCCCCGCGGTCCGGGCGGGCAGCCTGATCTGGACGGCCGGTCAGCTTCCGCTGGTGGACGGCCGGCTGGCCCGAACCGGCCTGGTGGGYGCGGGCGCCGAGGTAACCGTCGAGCAGGCCGCGGAGCTCGCCCGGACGGCCGCGCTCAACGCGCTGGCGGCGGCGTCGTCGGTGGCCGGCGGACTCGACGGGATCACCCGGATCATCAAGGTGGTTGGATTCGTCGCGAGCGCCCCCGGCTTCACTGGCCAGCCAACGGTCGTCAACGGGGCGAGTGAGCTGCTCGCAGCGGTCTTCGGCGAGGCCGGTCAGCATGCCCGCTCGGCCGTCGGCGTCTCGGCGCTGCCGCTGGGCGCACCGGTCGAGATCGAACTGGTGCTCGGGGGGTAGGCCAGTCCCGCCGGTGCCGGCCTCGGGGTTGCGGCGGCGCGCCGCGGCCAACAGGACAAACAAACCCCGCCTCGCCACCAACGGCTCTAGCATCTGGGCAATGGTCGACCACAAGGCTGCCCTGATCGCTCGGCTGCGCTGGTCCCCGGCCGACGGAGGCCGCCGCGACGGGGTGACGGCGCGCCATCCGTCCGCGCCGCCCGCAGCGGTGCGCGACGCCTCGACGGTCGTGCTGCTGCGCGACGCGCCGGGTAACCAGGGGATCGAGGCCTACCTGCTGCGCCGGGCGGCGACCATGGCATTCGCCGGTGGGATGTACGCATTCCCAGGTGGACGAGTAGATCCGGCCGATATGGGGCCAGACGTGCCCTGGGCGGGCCCATCGGTCGCCGAGGTCATGCACGCGCTCGACGCCGATCCCGCACTCGCCCGCGCGCTCGTCTGTGCGGCCGTACGGGAGACCTTCGAGGAGTGCGGGATCCTGCTGGCCGGCGCGGTGGCGGGCGAGGACGGCAGGCTCGGCGGCGGCCCGGAGGCGCTCAGCGATCAGGTCCGGGCCGCCGAGCGCCTCGCACTGGAACGGCACGAGCTCGGCCTGAGCGCCCTGCTCCGCAAATACTCCCTCGTGCTGCGGGCCGATCTCCTCGCGCCCTGGGCCAGATGGGTGACGCCCGAGATCGAGCCGCAACGGTACGACACCAGGTTCTTCGTCGCGGCACTTCCCACCGGCCAGCATCCCGGCCAACCCTCCAGCGAGGCGGACCGGATGCAGTGGATACGCCCTGCGGACGCCCTCGAACGCCATAGGGCCGGGACCATGGACATGCTGCCACCCACCGCGTTCACCCTCGCCGAACTATCCGAATACGCCGACGTCGCGGCGGTGCTGGCCGCCGCCCACGCCCGCGACCTGTCGCCGATCATGCCGAGGATTCTGGTCAGCGGCGGCGAAGCACGCCTCCTGCTGCCGCATGACGAGGCGTACGACGACCCGGGAAACCATGACGACCTGCGGGATGCGGGCCCCGCCGACCCGGCGTGGCAATAGCCATGGCCGTGCCCCGACAGATCACTCCCCTGGCCGCCGTGCTTCTCGCTCCGAATCCGGGCCCGATGACGCTCGACGGCACCAACACCTGGATCCTGCGCGCCGCCGGCGAGGAGGGGTGTGTGGTCGTGGACCCCGGCCCGGACCACGCCGGACATCTGGCGACGGTCGCGGCGGCCGGCCGCGTCGATCTGATTCTGCTGACCCACGGCCATGTCGACCACAGTGCCGGCGCGGCCACGTTGCACGATCTCACCGGCGCCCCGGTCCGGGCGCTCGACCCCGTCTTCCGGCTGGGATCGGAGGGGCTCACGGCCGGCGATGTGATCGCCACGGCCGGCGTCGAGCTCCGGGTCCTCCCCACCCCGGGGCACACCGCCGACTCGTTGTCGTTCCTTCTACTCGGGGAAGACAAGCCGCTCGGGGAAGACAAGCACTCCGCGGATTGCCGGGACCGGGCGGAGTCGGGCCCGACCTCCGGCGACCTCCCGCCCGGTCCGGCGGTGCTGACCGGAGACACGATTCTCGGGCGTGGCAGTACCGTGGTCGCTCACCCGGACGGCCGTCTCGGTGACTACCTGGACAGCCTGCGGCTGCTGCGGGAACTCGGCGAGACCACCGTGCTGCCCGGCCACGGCCCCGAACTGCCCGCGGCTGGCCGCGCGGCCGAGCGCTATCTGGCTCACCGCCACAACCGGCTCGACCAGGTGCGGCGTGCTCTGGTGGACGCCGGGGTCGACGCCGCGGAGGCGGACGCGGCCGACGTGGTCCGCCGGGTCTACGCGGACGTCGACCGCGCCCTGTGGTTCGCGGCGGAACTGTCGGTCCGCGCCCAGCTGACCTATCTGCGGGAGCATCCCGACGGCGCCTGATCAGCCCAGTCGACCAGCCGATGGCGAGCGGCACGTCCGTGGCAGCGGTAGCCGGACGGCCGCCTCACGCCACCGAGAGGTTCCGGGAGGCCACTAAGAGATACCGGGCCGATATCACGCAGCGGTATCGCAGCAGCATCGACGCGGCTGCGGTCGGTCATCCGACAAGACGGGATTCGAGGAAGGAGACCCAGGCCACTAAACTCTGGCACGGAGGGAACCGCCCGTGCGCAGGATGACGATTTCGACCAGCCGAAAACCGGGCGACCGGTCCGGCCCCCTACCCACCGGCCACCCGGACGGGAGGCCCCAGCCATGGTGATCACAGCTCCGCACACGGGCCCGCTACGGTGCCCCCGGTGCAGCTCGGCGGCCGTTCCGGGCGGACGATTCTGCTACCACTGCGGCTTGGAGTTCACCTCGGTCGAGAGTCCCGCGGTGGATGCTTCCGAGCGCCGGGTCGTCACCGTTCTGTTCGGTGATCTGTCCGACTTCACCGCCTGGGCGGAGGATCGCGATCCGGAACGCGTCGGGGAGATGACCGATCGGGTCCTCGCCGCCCTCGCCCACGAGATCGACGAGGTCGGCGGCCGCGTCGACAACCTTACCGGTGACGGCATCATGGCCGTCTTCGGGGCTCCCACCGCCCATGAGGACGACCCTGAACGTGCCGTTCGGGCCGCCGCCGCGATGCAGGAGACCGTTCGTCGGCTGGTGCTCACCTCCACGGGGGGTGACGATGACGGCCGGCTCGGCCTGCGGGTGGGCGTCAACACCGGCGAGGTCCTCGCGGGGGTGCAGGCCGCGCTCTCCTACACCGTGATCGGCGATACCGTGAACACCGCCGCCCGATTGTCGGCCGCGGCCACGATCGGCACCGTCTACGCCGGTCGGGAGACCGCGCTCGCCACCCGGTCCGTGGCCACCTGGCGAGAGCTGCCCGACCTGGTCCTCAAGGGCAAGCGGGAGCCCGTCCCAGCCTATGAGCTGGTGAGCCTGCGCCCGTCGAACGTCGCCCGCCCCGGACTCGCCGACGACGCCATGTTCCTCGGCCGGGACGCCGAGCTCGCCTCGCTGACCGATCTGTTCGACCTGGTCGTCGCCAACCAGTCACCCGAGGTGGCACTGATCACCGGGGAGGCCGGGATCGGCAAGACCCRCTTGGCCATCGAGCTCGCCTGTCGGGCGGAGCGGACCCCCGGCACGACGGTGCTCTGGGGACGGACGGTCCGGCACGGTGACGGCCGCGGGCTGGCGCCCCTGGTCGACGTCGTTCGCAACGCGTGCGGGGTGACCGACGGTGACTCTCTCGACCGGGTGGCCAACCGCGTCCGGCGAACTGTGGCGGGGCTGGCGCATCCGCACAGCGGTGCCCGGCTGCCACCCGGCATCGCCGACCGGCTGCTGCTGCTGCTCGGCGTTCCGCTCGACCGGCGGCCCGCCGTCGCCACCGCGGCGGCTCCGGGGGATCCGGCAGCCCGGGCCTCGCACATCGCGGAGGCCGAACAGCGGTCCGTCGACGCGACGGTGGACGCGGTCGCCCTGCTCCTCGGCGCGCTCGCGTCCTCCGGGCCCATCCTGGTCATGATCGACGATCTGGAATGGGCGACCAGCCAGCTCAGCGACGCGATGAGCCGGCTGGCCTCGGCGTTGTCCGGGCCGATTCTGCTTGTGCTGCTGGACCGGACGGGTCCACGGCTCGCCGGACTGCCCCACATCCATCGCATCGCCCTGCGACCGCTGAGCCTCGAGGCCTCCAGCCGCCTGTTGCAGGATCATCTCGGCGGGGTGCAGCTGGAGCCCCGCGGCCGGGCCGATCTGCTCTCCCGGGTGCATGGCAACCCCTTCTTCCTGGTGGAGCTGCTCAACCTGCTGATCGACCGCGGAATGCTGCACCAGTCGGCCGAGACGACCAATGGGGAGTGGCCGGGCTGGGTCCTCGAGGGCTCCCTGACGGAGGCGACTCTTCCCGCCGGGGTGCAGTCGGTGTTGGCCGCCCGCATCGACGATCTCGACCCGGTGGCCAAGGCGGTACTGCGCGCGGCGGCGGTGCTCGGCCCGCGGTTTCCCGCCGAGGCGCTGCCGGTGGTCGACGAACGGCCCGCCGAGGAGGTTACCCGCGCGCTGCGGGTACTGACCGAGCGCCAGCTCGTCCGGCCGCCCCGGGCGACGGAGACGAGGTGGCGGTTCGTCCATCCCATGGCCCGCGACGCCGCCTACGCCGGGCTACCCAAGGTCGAGCGGGCCCGTCGGCATGCCACGGCGGCGCGCTGGGGGGTGACAGCGATGGTCGGCAGCTCGCGGGCCGTCTCCACCTTCGTTGCGAACCACGCCCTGCGGGCCTATGACCTGGCCGCATCGATGAACCTTCCCGTCACCGATCCAGCCTGGTCATCCCGGATGTCCGGGTTCCACGCACATGTCCGGCTGGCGCGCGAGGCGCTAGCCCGAGACGATCATCGAGCTGCCGCCGACCTGCTGGCCAACGCGCGCCGTCTGGGCCGCGGCATCATCGACACGAACGAGGACAACGTCGTGCGGGTGCTGCACGCCGAGGCCCTGGTCGCGCTGCGCCAGCTCGATGAGGCCGAACGCACGCTACGCCCCGCGCTACGCGCCGACGCACCCGTCCGGCGGGCCGCCGCCTTCTCCGTGCTCGGCGAGCTGCGCCAGAAGCAGGGACGCGCCGAGGAGGCGGCGCAGTGCCTGCTCACCGCCCTGGAATCGGCCCAACAGGCCGGTGACGACCGTGCGGAGGCCGCCGCGTTGCGCCGGCTGGGCATGCTCGAATACAACGCTGGCCGTATCGACGCGGCGGAGGAGCGCTACCGCGAGGCCCTCGCGATCGCCCGCCAGGTCGACGATCCCCGCGGGGTCGGTTGGGCGTTGCAGCACCTGGCCTGGAGCGCCACCACCCGGGGGGACTATCCCCGCGCCGAGCGGACGCTGCGCGAGGCGTCCGCGGTGTTCGACCGGCTCGAGGACACCGGCGGCCTCGGCTGGTGCCGGGGCACGGAGGCGCTGGTGCTGCTGCTGTCCGGGCAGCTCACCCGGGCCCGCAAACTCACCCGCGAACTGATCGAGCTAGCCAGTTCCGTGGGCGAGCAGTGGGGGATGGCCGTCTGCCTCACCATCGACGCGATAGCGGCCGCCGAGCTGGGCGACATCGCCACCGCCGAGACCCACGCGGAGCGGGCCGCTGAGCTGTTCACCAGCATCGGCGACGCGTGGGGAACAATGCTGACCCTGGTCGCCCGTGGGCTGGCGGCCCGTGGCACCGGCGAATCGGCCCGCGGGGCGGAGTACCTGGAACAGGCGTGTGCCGAGGCGGCCGCCCGCGGGCACGTCGTCGTCGGCGCGCTGGCCCGGGTGCTGCTCGGGCTGACCTGGCTCGACGCCGGCGAAGTGGACAAGGCTGGGCAGGCCGCCGAGATCGCGCAGGCGGACCTCGCGCAGCTGGAGCTGCGCCCGCATGCCCAGCTCGGGGCAAAGGTACTGGTCGCGCAGATCGCCCGGGCCCGCGGGCGGCTCGATGAGGCGACCGAGCTGTTGCGGGAGGCGTTGTCGGCAAGCGAACCGGCAACCCTGATGTTCCCCCGCCGGCAGGCGTACGCCCATCTCGCCGGCATCCTGTTGGATGCCGGGCAGCCCACCCAGGCTCTCACCGTGGCCCGGCGCGCGGTCAACGTGGATGCCGAGGACGTACGCGCCCAGGTGCTCGGTTACCGCGCGCTCGGCACCGCGCTGGTGGCCAACGGCGATCTGGAAGGCGGTCGTGCCGCCTATCTGCGGGCGCTGGCGGCCGCGACCGCCACGGGGGCTGTCAGCGAGGCGCCGCAGACCCGCAGGCTGCTGGCGAGACTGCCGGTCAGCGGGGCCGCCGACGGCGCGACCATCACTCCCGCGGGCCTGGCCGGGACGGCCGGATGAACCGCTGGAGCGGTCACCTCCCGTGGCCGGGCCTTGCGCGCGTCAACCGGCGCTCGAGGCCCCGGCGGGACCTCGAGCCGGTCGCCGGTCTCAGCGTGCGCGGCGGGAGAGGCGTTCGCGATCGAGCAGCACGACCGCGCGGGAGTCCAGGCGCAGCCAGCCCCGGGTGGCGAAGTCGGCGAGCGCCTTGTTCACCGTCTCCCGGGACGCGCCCACCAGCTGGGCCAGTTCCTCCTGCGTGAGTCCGTGCTCGACACGGACACCGGCGGCCTCGTTGCCGGGCTGTGCCGGCTCGCCGAAGCGTTCCGCCAAGTCGAGGAGGGCTTTCGCCACTCGCCCCGGCACATCCGTGAACACCATGTCGGCAACGTTGTCGTTGGTACGCCGCAACCGGCGGGCCAGCTCCCGCAGGAGCATCGCGCCCGCCTCCGGGCGTGATCGCAGCCAGGGACGCAACGCGGTATGTTCCAGCAACAGCAACGATGCATCCGTGACTGCCGTAGCGGTAGCCGTGCGTGGGCCGGGGTCGAACAACGACAGCTCCCCGAACAAGTCTCCGGGACCCATCACGGACAGCAGGTTCTCCCGGCCGTCGGCCGACTGACGTCCTATCTTCACCTTTCCGGACAGGACGATGAAGACCCGGTCCCCGACATCTCCTTCACGGAACAGCACGTCCCCACGGGTGACATCCTGCCGATCAAGATGGTCGGAGAGGGCCATTCGGTCCTGCTCRGACAGCCCTACGAACAGTGGTACACGGGCAAGCAGATCCTCCACGGTCCTGAGCATGCCAGGACTATCGGCAGAGAGCACGGCCAGGGACCCCCAGATGGCCCCGACAGGCCGATCGACAGGGCTCCGACGGGCCGATCGACACGGCCCGACCCGGACCCGACGGGCCGATCGACACGGCCTAGCCCCGCGCGGTCAGGCGGCTCGATGCTTGCCCGGCGGCGGTCGGCGCAGGCGCCGCCGGTAGCGCTMCAACGCGGCGGGGAGGCCCTGATTGACGAAGGTGCTGACCTCGTCCGGCCGGGCGTTGTCGAGGAAGCCCTCGAGGCCCTTACCGGTGTCGGCGGCATTCAACGGACGTTCCACCCGTTCCATCGCCAGCAGAAGGCCGAGAAGCAGCAGGGGAAAGGTGACCGCGGCAATGACAAACATGACCTCTCCATGGTGGCCGACCGGCGACCATCGCATGCGACCGGGGGTGGGTGTGTCGCGCATTGGCCACCTGGCCGGGGCCCGTTCGGACCACCCGGCCGCGGCGCCGGACGGGCGGATCGACCGGCAGATACGCTGCCAGACATGCCCGCAACCGTCGACGCCGCGGCCGAGACCCCGCTCGCGAAGACCCGGCGGGCTCGCCGGATAGTGCGTCTGCTGGGCGATATCCATCCCGACGCCCGCATCGCGTTGCACTTCGACAACGCTCTCGAACTGCTGGTTGCCACCGTCTTGTCGGCCCAGTGCACCGACAAGAAGGTCAACGAGGTCACTCCCGGAGTGTTCGCCCGTTATCGGACCGCAGCTGGCTATGCGGGCGCGGACCGCGCCGAACTCGAGGACATGCTGCGGCCGACCGGGTTCTTCCGTGCCAAGGCGAACTCGCTGATCGGCATCGGCGCGGCCCTGACCGAACGCTTCGACGGTGAGGTTCCACGGTCGCTGGCGGCCCTGGTGACCTTGCCGGGCGTCGGTCGCAAGACGGCGAACGTCGTGCTCGGGCATGCGTTCGACATGCCCGGAATCACCGTCGACACCCACGTCGGGCGGCTGTCCCGCCGCTTTGGGCTGACCACTCAGACCGACCCCGTCAAGGTCGAGTTGGACCTGGCGGCGCTCATCGAACAGCGGGACTGGACCATCGCCTCCGATCGCATGATCTTTCATGGGCGACGGATCTGTCACTCGCGCCGCCCGGCCTGCGGCGCCTGCGGGCTAGCCCGGCTGTGYCCGTCCTTCGGGCTCGGCCCCACCGAGCCTGCCGAGGCGGCCCGGCTGGTCCGGGGAACACRCAGCGACGTCGAAACCCTGCGATGACCGAGCTGCCAGCCAACGCCGACGGCGCCTTCGACACCGACGGGACTACCGTCCCCCCGCCCCCGGCCTGGCTGCGCGCTCTGGCGGAGAAGGCCGGGCAGGCCTTCGTGACCAGCCGGACCCATCCGGGTCATGCAGGCGCGGATGCTCGACCGGCCGCCGTACTCATCCTGTTCGGCGATGATGGCCCGGAGGGGCCGGACATCCTCCTGCTCGAACGGGCGGCCGAGCTGCGCAGCCATGCCAGCCAGCCCGCGTTCCCCGGTGGCGCCACCGACGCGACAGACGAGTCGCGGGTGCACACAGCGCTACGCGAAGCCGAGGAGGAGGTAGGGCTCGACCCCGCGGGGGTCGAGGTGCTCGCCGTCGCATCCCCGCTCTACCTRCACGCCAGTCGTTATCTCGTGACCCCGGTGATCGGCTGGTGGCATACTCCGTGCGCGGTCGTACCCGTCGATCCCGCCGAGACGTCGTCGGTCGCCCGGGTGCCACTCGCGGAGCTGGCCGACCCGGCCAACCGGGTCATGCTGCGCCACCGCACCGGCCTCGCCGGACCCGCCTTCCGGGTCCGCGGCATGCTGGTGTGGGGCTTCACCGCGGGCATCCTCGATGTTCTTCTCCGTCTCGGCGAGTGGGAACGGCCGTGGAACGACACCGAGCTCATCGACTACCCGGTCGCGCGGGCCACGACCAGCGGGACCCCGGTCGTGCCCGCACAGACGACCAGCCCACCGGCACCGTCCCACCCACCGGCACCGTCCCACCCACCGCTACAGTCCGGTCCACTGGACAAGTCCCCGCCACTGGACAAGTCCAGCCCGCCGGCGGCACCGGCATCGCCCTGCGACGAGAGGCACAGCTGATGACCAGCACCGCGGACCGTGACCATGCGGGACCGCGACCGTCCATCCACTCCTCCCGGCAGGGGCGGTCACGACGGCCGGATGGTATCCAGCACCCGCCCGCTCGGGTGGCCTGGATGGACCGGACGGGCTGGACCAGGCGGACAACCCGGCTGGGCCGGCTGGGCCGGCTCACGGTAGCCCTCGGGCTGGCACTCGGTCTGTTCCTGGGCGCCGCGGGTTGCGGAGGCTCGGGCAAGGACGGCACGTCGACGGGGCCCTCCCTCACTCCCACCGAGGGAGCGGGCGGCCTGCAGATCTTCGCCGTCACGGGCCTGCCGAACCTGCACTTCTCCGCGATGGAACTGGTGGCCAGGCCGGGGCGGATCCGCGTCGACTTCTCGGTCGCGCCGCAGTCCCCGCCGCACAACTTCGTCATTCCGCGGATTCCCGAGGCACACACGCGCATCGTCTCCGCGGGAGAGTCACAGAGCATCACCTTCTCCGTGACGGAACCGGGTAGCTACCCGGTGGTCTGCACTCTGCATCCCAACATGACAGCCACACTGAAGATCCTCTGAGTCGAACCGACGCCCGCCGTGCTCAACGTCCTGGACATCGTTCTTCTCCTGCTCGTCGTACTCTTCGCGATCTCCGGGTACCGGCAGGGCTTCCTGGTGGGCGCGCTGTCGTTCGTCGGCTTCCTCGGCGGTGGTGTGCTCGGTGCCAAGGTTGCGAAGCCCTTCGCCGAACTGATCGGCCAGGAGAGCCACGGCGCCATGGTCGGTCTCCTGGCCGTGCTCGGTCTCGCCCTGGTCGGGCAGGTCGCGGGCACCGCGATCGGGGTCGCCAGCCGGGACCGGGTGACCTGGCGCCCCGGCAGGGCCGTCGATGCCGCCGCGGGTGCGGTGCTCTCCGGCTTATCGGTGCTTCTTGTCGCCTGGCTGCTGGCGACGGCCGTCGATCGATCGCCCTTCGAGTCCCTCGCCCACTCGGTCCGGGAATCGCGGATCCTCGCCACCGTGGACGCCGGGATGCCCAACGAGGTCCGCAGTGCATTCGCCGACCTGCGCCAACTGGCTGACGACAACGGCTTCCCCGAGGTCTTCGCCGGGCTCGGCGGCGGGCGCATCGTCGCTGCCGATCCGCCCGATCCCGCTTCCACCCGGACTGCCGGGGTCCGCAACGCGGCGGCGAGCATCGTGAAGATCCGTGGCGTCGCCAGCTCCTGCGACAAACGGGTCGAGGGATCCGGGTTCGTCATCGCCCCGCAGYGCGTGATGACCAACGCGCACGTCGTAGCCGGAGTGCACCGTCCGGTGGTCGTGCTGGCCTCGCGCACCCTGCCTGCCGAGGTCGTCCTGTTCGACCCCGACCGGGACGTCGCCGTGCTCCGCGTGCCGGACCTGCAACGGCCGCCGCTGCGGTTCCGGACAAACCCACCGGCCGCGGCCGAAGACGCCGCAGTGATCGCCGGTTATCCCCAGGACGGGCCATACACCACTGTGGCGGCGCGCGTCCGCAACCATCAGACCGCCCAGGCCCCGGACATCTACTCGCACGGCCTCGTCCTGCGCGACATCTACGCGGTCCGTGGACGGGTGTTGCCGGGAAACTCCGGTGGACCCCTGTTGTCCGAAAGCGGAGACGTCCTGGGCGTCGTGTTCGCCGCGGCCGTCAACGACAGCGACACCGGTTACGCCCTGAGCGCCGCCGAAGTGGCCAGGCCTGCCGCCGCCGGGGTGATCGCCACGGCGGAGGTGAGCACTCAGGGGTGCGACTGACCTCCCGTACTCCCGCACCGGTGGCCGGGCGACGCTCAGGGACGAAGCCAGCCGAGCAGTTCGGCGTTGACGAGGTCGGGGRCCTCCTCATGCGGGAAGTGCCCGATCTCACCGAGCAGACGCCAGGTGTAGGGGCCGCTGACGTAACGCCCGGAGCCCTGGGCGGTGGACGGCAGGAAACAACGGTCCATTTCCCCGTGTATCTGCAGGGTCTCCATCCGCAGCGACCGACGGAGGACACTACCGAAACGCGCCCCATCGGGCCGGAATAACGACCGGAAGATCCACCGGTGGTACTCCAGGGAGCTGTGCGCCACCCCGGGAACGCGCATCGCCGATCGATATCGCCGCTCGGCCTCGGCATCCGGATACCCAGGTCCTCCCCAGCCGCGTAGCAGCGTTGCGACGTGGGCGGCGTCCTCGGCCACCAGGACCCGTTCGGGCCGCCACGGCAGCTGAAAACCGAGCATGTACCGGCTGGCGACACCCTGACCACGAGGATCCGCCGCGATCTGGTGCCGCAGCCGCAACGGATGGGGCATGGCCAGGATCGCGAGTCGACGCACCACCATCGGATGACGGACCGCAGTGGTCCAGCCAAGCAGCCCACCCCAGTCGTGGCCCACGACCGCGGCGTCCGGTTCCCCTAATGCTCTGACCAGACCGGCCACGTCATCGGAGAGGGTGAAGGCGTCATAGCCCCGAGGCGGCTTGTCACTCGCTCCGTAGCCGCGCAGGTCCGGCGCGACGACGCGGTAGCCCGCCGCCGCCAGCGCGGTGAGTTGGTGACGCCAGGCCCACCAGAACTGCGGGAAGCCATGCAGCAGCAGGACGAGCGGGCCGCTCCCCAACTCCGCCACGTGCAGCCGGGTACCGTTGGCAGACACGTCACGGTGCCGCCACGGCCCGTCGACCAGGACGGTGGCGGGCTCGGGAACGGTGTCCTCCATCGCCTGCCAGGATGGCAGACCAGCCCCCGGCCCCGGACCGGCGGTGCTCGTGACGAGCCGGTCGTGGGGTCCGCCGCCGGCCCTCGAACGTCCGCCGCCGGCTCCCTCGCCAGACCCTGTGCCGACCGCGCCTGCAGCTTGGGTACCGGCGAACACCGAACAGGACGTCAGTGCCCGCGCTGGCCCGGGTGGGCGGCCGCACCCGCCGACTCGACCGCGTCTCCCGGTCCGACCGGACCCGCCGACCTGGCTGGGGCGGTCGTCGGATTACGTAGCCAGGTGATGTCGTCGCGCACGGTCTGGATGGTCCGCTCGGGCGGGGAGAGCTTGCGCAACCGCGCCATCGCGAACAGGGCCAGCAGCCCCGCGACGACGAGGTAGAGACCGGCCGTCAGCAGATAGGACCAGAAACGCTCGATGCCGGCCCAGGTGAACAGCTCTCCCAGAAAGATCGTGACGGCGATCAGAGCGCAGAACCCGAGGCCGGCCGCCACCGCCAGAAAACCGATTCCGAGCGCAGCCGACACCGCCTGCTGGGCAAGCTCGGCCTTGGCCAGGTTGATCTCCTGACGAACCAACAACGAGACATCGCGAGTGGCCAGAGCCACCAGCTCACCCAGCGTCGGCTCACGGCCGTCCCGAGCCTTCCCGGCTGCGATCGACACTTCTGGTCCTCCCTCTGGCGGCGACCCGCCCGTGCTGGACGGCGGGACAGTTCGCGCTACCGCCCTGATCCGACATGCACCCTGATCCGACATGCACCCTGATCCGACATGCACCCTGATCCGACATGCACCCTGATCCGACAGGGTCCGAACCGGCGGCGGACCGGGAGGCCCCACCGGAGGCCATCCGCCCCGGCCCCCTCCGGTCCATACCGTCAATACCCTCCCGGCCGACCGTCCCCCCATCATGACGCGGTCCGCCGCCCCGGTCCCGCTACGCAGTCTCCCCCGCGCGGAGCCGCCTGGGGGCCCAACGACGCGGCTCAGACCTGTGACTCCTCCTACGGGTCTCACCGTCTTCCCGCTTGGCCCGGCCCGCCTGGCCTGGACGGTCCGACCCCGCACGGCCCAGCCCGCATGGCCCAGCCCGCATGGCGCGGACGGGTAGCGTGCGAGCTGTGAGTCTCCGCCCGTCTGGAACAATCCTCGCCGCCGATCCACTCGCCCGTGTTGCCGCTCTGCCCGGGGTGCGTGAAGCCGCGGACAGCGCCCGATCCGCGGTGGACACGCTTCTGCGCCACCGCGTTCTGCGCCGCCAGAGCGCCGAGGTGACCGCGGAGGCATCGTTRCGGGCCGCCCGCGCCTGCGCCGCCCTCGAGGGATACGAGATCAGCCTGGACGAGTTGCGGGCGCACCTGGCCCGGTCCGGGCCCGAAGGCGTGCTCCCCGGCCCGGAGGAAACGGACGCGTCGAAGGCCGGAGCGGTCACCGACCGCGGTACACGGAACGACGCCGCCATGACCGGATCCGGCCATCCGTTACCTGTCGTCCTCGGCACGGTTCGGCTCTACGCCGAACTGGGCATCCTGGTTCCGGCCTGGGAGCGGGCACCGCGACAGGCCCTGGCCCGCATGCACGTGCTGCTGGGCCGGGGTTTCGTCCCGGACGACGAGCTCGGTCGTCCGCGGGCCGATGCCGGCACCCGGGCGATCCTCGACCCGTTGCGGTTGGGCCCGCCTCCCCACTCGGTGGAGACCTCGGTTCGGCTGGATGGCCTGACCGGACTCCTCGTCGCGCCCACGAGCGCGCCGGCGATCGTGGTGGCCGCCGTGGTGCACGGGGAGCTGCTGGCCCTACGACCGTTCGGCGCCCTCGACGGGGTCATCGCCCGGGCCGCCGCCCGTCTGGTCCTGATCGGCCGGGGCCTCGATCCCAAGGCACTCACGGCGACCGACGTCGGACATCTCGAGATGGGACAGAACCCGGCGAGCATCCTGCGGGTGGACCGCGCGGGGGACGCCCACGCCGGAGAGGCCTACGCCGGAGAGGCCTACGCCGGGTACCGCGAGGCCGCCGCGGCCTATGTCGGTGGCGGCGCCGACGGCGTGGCCATCTGGGTACGGCACTGCGCGAAGGCCCTGGAACTCGCCGCGCGGGAGTCCCTCGCCGTCTGCGAGGCGCTCGCCCGAACCTGATCCACACTTACGGAGCGATTGACGCACCTGACGGATCCGCTGCAGGGATGGACCACAACGAACCTGCCCGTATGAACCACTCGGTGCGGACCCCTGCGTGGGCTGCCGCCCCCTCCTGCCACGTGGGCGGCAGCCACGCGTTCCCGGCCTGCGGCCTCGGCAGGTCTCGGCAGGTCGAAACCTCCATCAGAACATCTTCAGGCCCTGTGGAGGGCGGTCATCCACAGGGCCTGTCCCGGCGCATGGTGAGACCACGTCTTCCCCGACCCCGATGGGAACGAGGCCGCCATGTCCCCTGCTCCGCCCCTGCTGACCGCCGCGGAGAACCACGGTCCGGTCGTACGCCCGCTCATCGTCACCGCCATTCCCGACCTGCTCGACGATCTGTTGCGGCTTGCGGCGGCCGCCRGTGTGTCGATGACGGTCGCCGCCGAGATGAGCGCGGTGCGCCGCAACTGGACGTCGGCTCCCCTGGTCATCGTCGGAATGGACGAGGTCGAGCCGTGCATCGCGGCCACGCTGCCCGATCGACGGCATGTAGTCCTGGTCGGGGGACACGTCGACGACGGCCGGGTGTGGGACGCCTCCGTGCGCATCGGCGCCGATCACGTGGTCTTCCTTCCCGAAGCCGAGCCCTGGCTGGTCGACCTCCTCAGCGATCTCGACGGCCTCGATCGGCATCGTTCGGTGACGCTGGGCATCATCGGCGGCCGCGGCGGGACGGGAGCCTCCACCTTGGCCGTCTCGCTGGCCCTGGCCGGGCTGAGGCACGACCTGCGCACGATGCTGATCGACGCGGATCCGCACGGTGGCGGGCTCGCCCCCGCCTTCACCCGCCTCGTGCCGTCCATGTCCGGTGCCTTCCCTGGCGGGGAGACCTCCAGTCTGGCGCCGCTGTTTCCCACGCGCCACGACCAGCATGACCAGATGGACGGGAGCGGCCCGGTCGGACCGATCGCCTGGTCCGACCGGCTGCCCCGCCGGGGTGACCTCTCCGTGGTGTCCTGGGATCCCGCCGTCAGCCCAGCCGTTCCCCCGGCGACGATGGCCACCCTGCTCGCGACCGCTCGTTGCACGTCCGACCTGGTGATCCTGGATCTCCCCGGCCGAGGGAATCCGGCGGCCACCGCAGTCGACGCGGGCACCACCGTGGCCCTGCGGACCTGCCAGACGGTGCTGATCGTCACGCCCGCGGACCTGCCGTCGATCGTGGCGGCCGAACGTGTCTGCTCGGCCGCCATCCGCCGGTCCGCCGATGTGCGCGCCGTCGTCCGGCTGCACCCGTCCGACCGCCTCACCCCGGAGGCAATCGCCACGATGCTCGGCGTGCCACTGGCCGGGGTGATCAGCAGCCGACGGCACCGTTCGGTTCCCACTCGCGACCGCTACGGCGGCTCAGCCGACAGGAACACCATCGATCGCCTCAGCGAGGAGCTGCTGACCCGCCTCTGCGTTCTCGGGCCACGGGTGTGGCCCGATCCGGAGGCCTGGTCATGACCGGGCTCGGCGAGCGACGCAGGTCCCCATTCCCCGCCACAGGTCACACGGCCTCACCGGCTGCCCGAGCGGCCGCGAGGCCCGCGGTCTCCACACGATCTTCACCGCCGTCCGCAATTCCATCGGAACCGCTCGAACCGTCAGAACCGGTGACCGCACCCGCGGAGCCGCCCGGAGCCGGCCCGCTGGATCCCCTCCTCGCTGATCCGCACGTCACCGATGTCCTGGTCAACGGGCCCGGTGAGGTCTGGGTGGAACGCCGGGGCCGGCTCATCCGTACCTCGGTCGCGTTCGCGGACGAGGAAGCGGTGCGGYGCCTGGCCGTTCGTCTCGCCGCGACGGCCGGGCGGCGCCTGGACGCCGCGATGYCCTTCGCTGACGTGCAACTGCGCGACGGAACCCGGTTGCACGCGGTTCTGGCACCGATCGCGGTGCAGGGTACGTGCCTGTCGCTGCGACGGACCCGGCGTCGCCCCTTCACCTTCGACGAACTCGTGCTCGCCGGAACAATGAGCCCGGCGGTGGCGGGCGTGCTGCACGCGGTCCTGAGCGCCCGACTTGCGATCGTGGTGACCGGGGGCACCGGCTCGGGCAAGAGCACACTGCTTGCCGCACTACTGGGAGCGGTGCGCCCCGACGAACGGATCGTGCTGGTGGAGGACACCGCCGAGCTCGTCATGGACCGTCCGGGGATGGTGCGGCTCGAGGCCCGCCCGCCGAACATCGAGGGCGCTGGCGAGGTGACCCAGCGCGATCTGGTCCGCCAGGCGCTGCGCATGCGCCCGGATCGGCTGGTGCTCGGCGAGGTCCGCGGCCCCGAGGTGCTCGATCTCCTCGTCGCCCTCAACACCGGTCACGAGGGCGGGCTGAGCACCGTGCACGCCAACGACACCAGTGCGCTGCCCACCCGCCTGGAGGCTCTCGCCGCCCTCGCCGGGCTGTCCCGCCCCGCGGTCCACAGCCATATCGCGGCAGCGCTCCACACCGCCGTTCATCTTTGCCGGGAGGCCGACGGCCGCCGTCGGGTCTGCGCGATCGGGGTGTTCCGCCAGACGGACAGCGGACTGGTTCAGGTCGTGCCGGCCCTGGTCGTTCCTGCCGCACCTTCCCGGAACGGGCCAGCCCTGCGCGCCTGCGACCCGACGCCGGCGGAGGGTCTRCCGATCCTGCGTGACCTGCTGGACGTGCGCGGTGTCTCRCTTCCAGCCCTGGTTGACGCCGGGTCGCAGGTGCGGAGGCGAGCATGACCGTACTCGAGCGCGTGGGGACCGTCCCGGCAACCATCGCAGTCACCCGGCCGAGGACCGGAACCATGATCGGTTCAGGAATCGGCCTGGTCCTCGGTGCCGTCCTGCTCACGCTGGCCTCCGGACCGGTGGCTGCGGGCGTCATGGCCGTGCTGCTCTGCTGTCTCGCCCGGGCGCGACGGCGGTCACTGGAGCGGCGCAGGCAGGTGGCGGTCCGCCAGTCCGCGGAAGACCTCCTCGCCGCGTTCGCGGCCGAGCTCGACGCCGGCGCACCCCAGCTCGAGGCCCTACGCCGGGCGGCGGGCGGCATCGACGAACTCGTTGCGGCACCGGCGGGACGATCGGCGTGGCTGCCCATCGACCAGCTCGGTGCCGCGCTCGACCGGACGGAGGAGCCCGGTGCGTTGTTGTGCCGCAGTGAGGCGTCATCACTGCGGCAGCTCGGAGTCGCCTACCAGGTCTGCGCGGCCGTCGGCGCAAGGCTGGCGCCCGTCGCGACGATGCTCGCGGCGGTCGCCCGCGCCGACGCGGTGCGGGCGGGCGAGCTGACCTCGGCACTGGCCGGGCCCCGGTCATCCGGACGGCTGGTGGCCTCGCTTCCGCTGGCCGGAATCGTCCTGGGGTCGCTCGCGGGAGCAGCGCCGATTGCGGTGCTGCTGGGCACGCCGGCGGGGATCGGATGCCTGCTCGTGGGCGGGCTCGCCGACCTGGTCGGAGTCCGCTGGCTTCGCCGCTTGGCGGACGGCGTGGAGCGACGGGGAGAGCCGGTGGCCGTGGATGCAACGGGCCTCGCGCCCCCGACCTCCGCCGTGGCGGGGCACAACCGGTTCCTCGCCGACTTTCCCCTGGCCCTGGACCTGATCGCGGCGTGTCTACGCAGCGGGGAAACCATTATGTCGGCGGCGCGGGCCGTCGGCGCCGCCACCGGTGGCGTGTTGGGCGCGGAACTGTGCTCCGTGGGCGATGCACTCGCGGCGGGCGCCACGGTGGGCGCCGCATGCGAGCGACTGGTGGCCGCGAGTCATGCTCCCCGACTCACCGACCGGTTGCCCGGATGGGCTCGCCGCGGCCGCGTGACGCCGCCGTCCCGGCGGGCCAGGATGGTGCGGGCAGCGATCATGGCGCTCGATCGCGCGGAGATGTCCGGGGCGAAGCTCGCCGCCACTCTCACCCGACTGGCCGATCGTGCCAGGGRCGAAGCCCACGCGGAGAGCATCGCCGCGGCTCGTCGGGCAGGTGTCCTGGCGGTCGCGCCCCTGGGCCTGTGCTTCCTTCCCGCCTTTCTCCTGCTCGGAGTGGTCCCCATGGTCCTCGGATCCGTCCCCGC
>NZ_MRUJ01000178.1:0-10705 GCF_002099325.1 Frankia sp. KB5
CTACCACACAGCCACCGGAAGCATTGCAAACGCCGCATAAGCCAGATAGGGTTCCCGCTACGCAGGTGTCCGAGAAACGGGGCTCACCTCACACCCCCACGGGCGTGGGGAGGACACTTCGTGAGCTGGGGTTTTAAGGGGGCTCCGGCGTCTGTTGTGGTTGGAGGGCGATGAGTTGGAGACCGTCGAAGTCGAGGACGTGGCGGCGGCGTTCGCCGGCGGTGTGGATCTGGAAGCCCTGTTCGGTGTCGGCGGGGTGGATACACACGGCGGCGCCGTCGGCGATGCAGGCGGCAACGGCGGTCCAGAGTTCGTCGCGGACCCGCGCGGAGACGGTGCCGACGTAGACACCGGCTTTGGGTTCGACGAGCCAGCGGGTGAGGGCGCCGCGTACGTGGTCGGGTACGGCGGTGGTGGCGATGACGATCATTGAGGCCATGGGTCGCCCAGGTTGATGAGGATGTCGTCGTCCTCGAGGTCGCCGTTGTCGAAGGAGGGTGATGTCCTGGGCCCGTCCGGGTCGTCGGCCGCAGCCCCGGCGTCAACGTCGCCGATGACGTCAACGTCGATGTCGATCTCCGTGTCGGCCTCGTCGACGAGGTCGTCGTTGGCGGCCTCTCCGTAGTTGACGCCTGCACGAACGGGGCCAAGGTCGGGGTCCCACAGGTGGACCATGCGGACGGCGAGCGCCTCGCGATCGTCCTCGTCGCGGCCGTCGGTGTCACCGTCGGCGGTGAGAAGCGTCTGGATGTCGCGGACGATGGTCGGGAGAAGTTTGACGAGGCGGAACTCCTCGCGCAGCCGTGCCCGGGCGGCCCGGTCGGGGTCGGTGGAGTCGTGCAGGGCGAAGGCGAGCGGGATGGTGGTCGCCGCCTTGTACAGGTCGGCGATGTCGTAGACGAACGCCAGCTGCGCGCCGCTGTGCACGAATCCCAGCGCCGGAGAGCAGCCCAACGCGCAGACCGCGGCATGCACGACCCCGTACAGGCAGGTGTTCGCCGAGGACAGGGCCAGGTTGACCGGATCCTGCGTGTCCCACGAGTCGGGGTGGTAGTTGCGGCGGAACCGGGCGATGCGATGTTTCTGCGCGAGCAGCTTGTAGTAGGCCTTGACCCGCTGGCCTTCCATCCCCCGCAGCTGCGCGAGGGTGGTGCCGTCAGGGACGTCGACGTTGAACCGCATCCGGTACATCCGGCTCGCGACCCGCGTCCGCGCGTCGTCGTCGGCCCACGCCCGGGCCTGCTTCTCCAGCCAGGCGGTCGTCAGCCCGGAGGGCTGGATGTTCGCGTAGCTGCGGACACCACCGGCGCCGACACACACGATGCTGGTGCCGTGCCGGGCGAAGTGTGCCAGCGCCGGCTGGGTGATCGACGTGCCCGGGCCGAGCAGCACGCAGGACAGCGAAGCGATCGGCAGGTACACCTGCTCGGTGCCGCGCGGTGATTCGACGAAGGCGAGGACACCGGTGCGGTCCCGGGCGATCCGCACCGATTCCATGTAGAGGAACGACAGCGAGTCCGCGACGCGGGGCAGCATCGCCAGCGTCGGCTGGCCGAGGCGCTGCTTCGCCGTCCCACGGGCACGGGCGACGCTCACCGGCCCGCCGCCAGCGGCGCCAGGCTGAGCAGACCAGCACCGTAGGACTTCGCCCGCCCGACCCCGTCGAGCACCGCGCGACGGGCAGCGTCCGGGTCGACGATGACGCCGACACCGTCAAAGCGCGTCAGCGCATGACGGACCCGACCGCCGCCATCCCGGCCGCCGGTGACGTCGTCGAGGGGGGTACCGACGAGGGTACGCAGCGCCAGGCCGCAGTCCGCCGCGCGACGGCTCCACCAGGCATCAGCGTCCGCACCCCGCAACGGAATGATCTTCCCGGACTGCGCGCCGGCATGACGGCCGCCACGTTTCACCGGATTCGCGGTGATGCGGTAATGCACACAGGCTCCGGCGGCCAGCTTCTCCAGGAACGGGCCGAGGGGACGGACATCGGCGCGTGCGTAGCCGACGGGCAGCCGGCGCAGGTCAGGCTCCAGGCGGGTCTGGACCAGCAGCCGGGTGGCAGCGGCCCGCTGCTCGACCCGGAACAGCAGACCCGCGAGCGCGCGGGCGTCGTCACCGAGGTCGTCGGGCAGAAGCTTCATCAGTATCTTGTGCAGCCGGTCGACGTCCGCCAGCTCTCGGCGGGCCTCGCGGTGCCGTTCGTCGACGTGGATCTGGACCAGCCAGGCGTTCACGCCGCCTCCCGATCCAGGCGCATGTAGCGGTACAGCGCATTCTGGTAGGCCCGGCCCGGGCTGTGGCACAGGCCGTCGGGCAGGCTGATCGTCTGCCGGTAGACGCTGCGACGCGCATAGCGGCGGTCGTAGCGGTCGAAACTCACCGGAACGTCAGCCAGTTCGGTCGCGGCGCTGCGACCGTCGGCCGGGGCCGTCTCGGTCCACAGGTCCACGTCCACCTGGCCGTCCGCACCGCGGTCGAAGCGCAGACGCCGCGGCAGCGGCACCACGCTCCGCAGGTCGGCTTCCGGATCTGCGGAGGAGCGGCGCAGCAGCAGCGGCTGGTCCGGTGGGCAGGACCGCCGGCCGAGGAAGGGCTGCCACACCGGCCGCAGAAGCGCGTCCCCGATCGCCGTGATCAGGTCCTCGGGGCCGGTGACGGCGACGGTGAACACGGCGTCGGCCAGGTAGCGCCGGCGGGTGACGATCGTCGCGGTGTTATCCCCCGAGCGGTGCTTGCCCTCCGCGGTCGGGACGGTCCGGCCAGCGGGTAGCCCGCCGCCCACGGTGTGGAAGTCGGTGAGCAGCAGGCCGGGAGCGTCAACCCGCACGCTGAGCCGCAGCGGGTCGAACCCGGTCAGGTCCGACCCGCGTGCCAGGCCCATGGCGGCGGCGAACAGGCCGATCAGTCCCGACCGGGTGGGGAAGCCGGCTGTGTCCCGCTCGGCGGCGAAGGCGCTGTGCTCCCCCCACGACTGCAACGGCCCGGCGAGGCGCAGCACCAGTCCCCCGCTCACGCCGCCCCCGCGACGGCCGGCTCCTCGAAGGCTGCCTCCACGGCCGCTGTCAGCAGCTCCGGATAGCTCTGATGGTGCGTGCCGAGCCCCTTCTCCCGGGGCGTGCCGTCGATCGACGCGTGGCCGTGCAGCACGATCTCGTCGGTGCCCCACACGGTGTGCAGGCCGTGAGCGTACACCGCGAGTTCGTCGCGGGCCTCGAACGCGTAGCCGCCGTCCGCGCCAGCACGCACCGGACGTTCGAAGGCGGCGGCCAGCGAGATCGGCCGGTCGCCGCGCACCGCCACGTAGAGCAGCTCCGGCAGGCTCTTCGGCGCGGTCGCCGTCCGCTTCCCGCTCGGCAGCGCTGAGACGAAACCGCGTAGGAACTCGCGGGTCAGTTCGATCGCCGTCGCGGTGTCACCGTCCAGGTTCACGGCCAGGCCGGCGAGGTCGAGGCTCGCGTACCGGTAGAACACGCCGGCGGAGAACTCCCCGGCGTTCATGTGACCGCTGCCCGCGTCCTCCGGCGAGGGGATGTCGTCGACCGCGGTGAAGAAGTCGATCTCAGGGTCGGTGGCGTGCACGGTGAAGGCATGCGCGACCTGCACCGCCCCGTCGACCTTGCCGCCGGGAAGCTCCGCGAGCATCCGCCCGAACAGGTTGATCGTCGCGTTGCGGCTCGACAGGATCGCCGCGACCTCAGCGGTCGGGAGTACCGCCTTCTGGGTCTTCTTGCCGGCTTCGGCCTCCACGCGGTCGCGGTGGGCGTCGGCCAGCTCCGCGAGCGCGTCCAGTCCCGAGGCGGGCAGGTACAGCAGCACCGACGAAATGTCCCGCCTGTCACGGTCCTTCTCGGTCTTGATGCCGCCCTTGACGGCTGACAGCAGTACCTGAGTGCCGGCGTGCGCGGCGCTCTCCTCCGGCCAGCCTCGGTCGACCAGCCGCCTGGCGACCTCGATGGTGACCCGCCGCGTTCGCACGGCCGGGTCCCCGAGGACCGACTCGACCTCGAGCCGCACCTGACGCTTCCAACACTGACTCGACACCCGGGTCCGCGACTTCCCGCCGTACACGACGGTCTTCGGCGCGCCCAGATCGTCCCTGTTCAGGTTCGCGTAGGGGATCGTCTGCAGCAGGTGGATATCCAGGAATCGGGCGTCGGTCATGGCCGCTTGGTCTCCCCGTTGTTGACGGCGCCGCCGTTGGCGACGCTCGTGTCTGACTGATCGGATGCGGAATCGGCTGGCGCGGGTCGGTCGAGACCGGCTGGCCGGGCATAGCCGTAGAACTGCTGCAACCAGACCTTCGCGACCAGGTCCGCGTCGACACCCCAGTAGGCCAGGTCGAGTAGGAGCCGCACCCAGTCGACCGTGATCTTGTCGGAAGGCAGTTGCCGTACCAGGCGGGGCAGATGCCGGTGCAGCCCGTCCACGTCCTGCCGGCACAGCAACCGCAGCCGCGCGTCCAGCCGCCCGTAGAGGTCGCCCCGCTCCCGGGGGGGAGCCGCGTTCACCGCGTCCGCGAGGCAACGGCCCAGACTGCGGCCAGCTCCGCCCGGCCGCGAGTGACCCGCCCCCGGCGCCGATGCCGTCCCCCCGGCAGTTTCAGCGGCCGCCGCCTGGCCGGCAGGAGTGGCCTCCGGCTCGTTTCCCTCCGACGGCACGCTCTGCGTGTCCACGCCTGGGACCTCGGCCGATGCGTCGACCGGCGCCACCGAGTCCGCTGGGCCCTCCTCGCGGGCCGACCGCGGCTGCGCGGCGATCAGCGCCGCGACCATATAAAACGCCCGCTCCACCGCGGCGATCTCCGCCATGCCGCCGCGACACACGCCGTCGTCCGCTGCGTCACGCACCGCTTTCGGCAGGCATGGGCCCACGATCCGGTGCGCGGGCTGCGTCATCCGGTCATCCGGCTCCCGGCCCAGGCTGCGGCGCAACGCCGCCCGATCCGCAGGCGTCTCCACCGTCTGCCACGCCCGCCTTACGAGGACGCGTGCCGGCCCCTCGAGCACCCGCCAGTGCGCCACCGAGCCGGCCCCCCGCCAGACGGTTGTCACGCTGGCGGCGGGCTGCAGTCCCGCCTGGTCGTCGCTCGACCCGACGCCTTCCCCTGTCACGCCCACTGCCTCCCTGTTCACACGCCAAGCCGCAGTCGATAGCGGTGGCGGACCAGTGCCCGGACCGTTCTCGGATGGGACGCAGCCCGGATTTGATCAACGATGTCGTCGTAGACCCGCTCGGCCTCGCGGACGAACGCCCGCGGCGCGCCCGCGAAGATCGGATCAGCGTTGGTGGCCTGCTCCGCCGCGTCCAGGGTTCGCCAGAACACGCCCTCCGCGAGCGGCCAGTACCGGCCCTCGGCCATCGCGACCCACGGCCCGGCACCCGCGTCCCGGCGCCCAGGCCGTGACGTGCCATCGTCGGCGGGATCAGCCAGATGCGCCCACGCATCCTTCAACGCGTGGACAAGATTGATCCCGACCTTCTCCGCCGCATCGTGCACTAGTTCGATTCCCTGCACGAAGTCGAACTGACCTTCCTCCAGCCAGCGCAGTACCGGCGAGGTCGTCTGGGTGAAGAACTGCCGGTCCCTGGTCTGTCCGTCCTGATCGAACCCGAAGACGCGGACCCGCATGCCGTCCCGGACCTCCGACGGCAGCCGCTCGAYCGCATCGAAGACGCGCGGCCTGCGGATGACGCCGCCCTTGCTTTTCAGCAGCATCGCGTCGAGATCACGCCACAGCGCCCGCGACGAGCTCGCCGGCCGGGGATAGTCCTCGTTCTTCTTGCTCGTCTGATAGATCAGGTAGGGATCGGTGCCAGAGTTCACCTTCTCCCGCCACGCCCAGGTCAACGTCGCGTCGACCGCGTTCTCCCCCGCATCGTCCGGCACGAGCAGTACGGCGTGCTGGAAGCCACCCGTCAGGGCCCGGGCAGCTCCACGCAACGGCGCCGGCCCGCGCAGCGGATCCGGAAGCTCGTCCGCCTCCCACGGCGCCCTGTCGGGTATGCCCTCCCGGTAGTCGTCCTCATCCGCAGGAGCGGGTATCCCGGCGATCAACGACTCGAACAGCGTGCCGCCCACCGGATGACACGACAGCGCCGCCCTCAGCGGCCCCGCGGACGTGTTCCCCTCCGAACGTGCCTTCACCGTCCGCGTCGTGCACCGACCCGACGGCCCGTAGTACAACGCGCCGAGCAGATGCCAGGCCGCCTCGCCCGCCGGGATCGGACGCGGCCTGCCGTCCACATGGTGGCCGAACCAGACCTGGTTGTTCCCCGCCGGCCGACCAAGAACAATCTTGTTCAGCCCGGAGGACGCCGGGCACTGCTCCGCCAACCGTGGATCCTGCAGCCACGGCCGCTCGCCACCGAAAAGATCGAAGCGGCCGCGGTACTCCTCGAAATACCCTCGAACCCTGACGTCGCTGAACCGTTTCTCCGCCAGCACGCGCCGGCGAAGACGCTCGAACTCCTTGCCGGTCAGATCCTCTTCATCCAACCCCGTCACCCGCGCGGCAAGCAGGTAAAGCACCCGCCACAGCCCGGCCGCCGCCGGTGCCAGCGGCACATCGACATCCCTGAACTCATGGGCGTGCAGGAACAGCTCCTCAAGCCCCACAGGCTCCTGCCGCGCGCCGCCGACCACCGGTATCCACGGCCTAACCCGCAGGTCAAACCGCACGTCACTCATCACAGCTTGCTCACCAGCACCCCCGAACCTCATCGCGCCCATCCGATTGCGAATCGCCACGCCAAGCGGCAACGCCAGACGCTATCGACCACCTCCGACAAAACCGCGCCGGGATCGCGAGCACGCACTGACGCCATATGGGGACCAGGACCGTCCCGCGCTACGCCTTGTCAGGACCGGCGATCTCGCCGCAGTCGAGCGGTGTTCGGGGAGGGGACGCCGCTTCGCGGCGTCCCCTCGGGCCACGGTTACCGAGTCGCTCGCGCGAGACCGGTCAGCAGCACCAGCACCACCATGACCACCACGAGCACGACCGTCGACATCCCGGCGACGGCTGCAGCCGTGACAACGTTTGTAGTCATCCGACCTCCTTGTTAATGCGCAAGCGACCCGATCGCTCACGCAGCGCGTTATCGGACAGTCTAGACGAAGTGTCTCGGGTCGAAGAGGCGAGCCCGAGGCCGGTGCACGACAGGTAGGCTCGGGGCCACCTGGTCAGACCAGGCTCGAGTCCTCACTACCAGTGGGGGTGATCCGTGTCTCGGGTCGAAGGATGGCTGATCACGCTGCCCGCTCCTCATAAACATGGGGGTACATCCCTTGGCCGGCTCAGCCCAGCAGGCCAAGGGAGTCATCAAGCAGGAAAAAGCGGGAGCCGACTGCGACGGGCTGCGGCTTGCTGTCGGCACCGAGAACGTGCGGGAGGAGGACCAGGTCCCGCAGGGTGGGGTCCGCGGTCCAGGTCTCCGGTGGCGCGGTCAGGCTGCGGTCTGCGTGACGCCAGGGGCCGTCTCGCATCGGGATGCTCTCGGACAGGACCGCGCGGACCTGCTCCGGTGTGAAGCGCTTCTTCGGCCCCGTTCCCTCCAAGGGCAGCAGCATCGTGCAGGCCCGGTCGAGCCAACGGTGGCCGTCGGCGTCGACGTAGCAGCAGACGACCCGGACCGACGGCGCGCCGAGGCGGGTGGAGATCTGGTCCTCGTCGATCTCCCGTTTGGTCAACCGCTCGAGCGCCAGCACGTTGTGCGGGGACTGGATCGCGGCGACGGCGGCGATACCGCGAGCGGCTTCGTCCTCCATGATGCGTGCGACCTCGTCGTCCGGTGGGTCGACGAGGAACGACTCGTCGTAGACCTTGTCCATCATCGGCTGCACATCCGCCGGGATCCGCACCGGCGCGGGATGACGCTGTTCCAGCAGCTCGTACGTCCGCCGCAGCAGGGCACGGTTATAGATCCGCAGCCAGCGTTTCGGCAGGACGAACTCGCCCCCCTCGCGGCGGGGCACGAGGACGGCGAGCCTCGGTCCACCGGCCGCCCACGCCGGACGCTTACCCGCCTCGTCAACCTGTGGATGACGATGGCAGCGTCCCGCGCGCTGCAGGAGCTGCGCGACCGGCGCAAGGTCGCTGATCACCAGGTCGAAGTCGACGTCCAGCGACTGCTCCGCCACCTGCGTCGCGACCAGGATCGCCGCCCGCGGACGCTTGCCCACCTCCCGGCCGAACTCGGTCGTCACCGTATCGGTGCGTGCCTCCCGCACACGGGCCGGCATCCGCGCATGGAGCAGGGTCACAGTCGGACGGCGCGCAGGATCGGCGGTGTCAGCGCACCAGGTGCGCAGGGCCGTGAACGTCTGCTGGGCTTCGGCGACCGTCGTGCAGACGACCATCGCCGTTCCCCCGTCGCGCAGGATCGGCGCCAGCAGAGTCTGCAGAGCGGCGCGGCGGTCGACGCTGCCCGACAGCGGACGTCCCTCGCTCGGATCGCCGTCCTCCCCCGCCGTGGTCAGCGGCACGTCCACCAGGTCCAACGCGAGCGTGCTCGGGTCCATCTCGAACGACGTCGGGGTGACTCTCGCCGTCGTTCCGTCCGCGTAGATCCACCCGGGATAGGGGACTTCGATCGACGTCCGGTAGCGGCATCCCCGTGCCCCGAGCAGGTAGGCGCGGACCAGCCGCTTCGCGACCTCCTCCGGGACCGTCGCCGACAGCAGAACCACCGGCACCCGCAGCGCCCCCAGCCAGGTCAGCAACCTCGCGAGCAGGTACTGCATGTACGGGTCGTAGGCATGCACCTCGTCGACGACCAGAACCTTGCCCGCCAGACCCAGCATCCGCAGCACGTTGTGCCGCACCGGAAGCACCGTCAGCAGCGCCTGATCAATCGTGCCCACCCCACCCGGAGCCAGCAGACCCTTCTTCGCCCCGCGAAGCCAGGACGACGCAGCGGTCCGCGCACCCTCCCTACCCGGCTCGGCCATCGTTCCCTCGCCGGTGACGATCTCACCGTGGTCGGGAGCTGGCGCGTAGGCACGGTTGAGCCAGGCCATCGAATGCAGCAGCGTCACCGCGGCGCTCGACGCCGGATCCGCCCGCCGGCGCAGATACGCCTCCACCCGGGTGAACATCTGGTCCGCCGTCGCCATCGTCGGCAGCGTCACGACCACTCCTGCCGTCCCCGCCGACCGCCCCATCAGACGAGCCGCGTGCAACGCGGTCTCGGTCTTCCCGAACCCCATCGGTGCCATCACCAGCAGCAGCCCCGGCCCCGACAACAGCGGCGGCAACATCTCCGCAACCGACCGCTGCAACGCGTTCGGCGGATACGCGGGGAACTCCTCGGCGAACGTTCCTTCCCGCAGGACGAGACGGCCAAGACCCGCGTCCGCGGCCAACCGGACGGCCGCGACCATGCTGTCCGCCCGATGCGCACGCAGCCCCGGGAGATCGGCCCATCGACCGTCACGGCTCGCGTGCTGCTGCCGGTGCCGCAGGAAGTCCTCCTGGCTGACGAGCCAGTCCGCCAAGATCACCAGACCACAGATCACCGCCGCGGCCGGGGGCGGAACCTCCGCCGGCGCGGCGGGCGGCCCGAACACGTTCTCGACCGCGGCCAGCACCGCCCGCCGCTGACGCGCCCACTCCGCGCCGCCCATCTCAGGCCGGCGCATCCGCGGATCCTCATCCTGCGGTTTGATCTCATGAAAACAACCGTGATGACCACCCAGAAGCTGCGCGACCCGGCCTGACGACGCATCGTCCATCAGCCCGCCGGCATACCCCAGATCACCGAGCACCTGCGCCAGAAACTGCTGGGTGGCCAGGTCGTGTCCGACCGGAACGCGCGAACCCTCCGACGAATACCCTGTGAGCGCCGAGAACGCGTCACGGTCCTGGACCTGAAACCCCGGAATGATCTTACCGATGTCGTGCAGGGCCGCCCAGAAGGCCACCAGCCTACCGGCGTCCTCCGCCGAACAGCCCAAGGCCGCCGCAACCGAAAGCCGCACCGAATCCGGGATGACCTCCCGCCACAGAACCTCAGCCATCGCCCCCGTATCCAGCAGATGCCACACCAGCGGATACGGTTCGTCCAGCCCCCGCGACTTCCCCCACAGCCACAGATCCACCCGATCCGTCGCCGCGCCATCGGCTGCGCCCGGATCCGAGCATCCCCCGAAACTCATCCAGGCAGACTAGCGTTAGCTTCCCAGCACACCCCACGGGGCAGCGCGCGCGGTCAGAGATCGGAACACCACATTCAAACAGCGATGACGATCCGATCAACCTCATCCAGCAGGCCATCATCAACGGAATAGCCCGGACGCTCTCGAGCCACCCTTCCACTCATCACAACGGACGCCGTGCCGCTTACATAAGCCCAGGTCAGCAAGTGTCCTCCCCACGCCCGTGGGGGTGATCCGCCGACCGCATCGACGCGACCAGCACGGACCTGGTCCTCCCCACGCCCGTGGGGGTGATCCGCGGCGCGGAGCTCGGCGGCCTTGTCCTGCTGGGTCCTCCCCACGCCCGTGGGGGTGATCCGCTGCGCGATGATCGCCCGGAACGTCGACGATTGTCCTCCCCACGCCCGTGGGGGTGATCCGGAACTCTTCTCAAGATCCTTATTGGGAATGCGGTCCTCCCCACGCCCGTGGGGGTGATCCGTACGAGGACTAGGGCCACGTCCTGAGCCCCCTGTCCTCCCCACGCCCGTGGGAGTGATCCGGCCG
>NZ_MRUJ01000179.1:0-1601 GCF_002099325.1 Frankia sp. KB5
GTCCTCCCCACGCCCGTGGGGGTGATCCGCGGATTCCTATCGTGACGACGTGGCAGAAAACATCCTCCCCACGCCCGTGGGGGTGATCCGCCGATCGGGGACATCGCGCGCGGCGCATGCCGGTCCTCCCCACGCCCGTGGGGGTGATCCGAATGACTGCCGTGACCGAGACCAAACCAAACTCCCACATGTCCACGAAGGGAATAAGGTCAGGGAGCCAGACTCTCGAGCGCTTTGGCAGCACGGGGGTTGATCATGTTCCTGCCCATATAGGAGTCCAGCGTCATCGACGTCTTGGAGTGCCCAAGCTGGTCAGCGATCTCTCTCGCTGACAGCCCATCCTTGTCCATGGCTGTCGCGGCGGTCTTTCGCAGGTGATGGGGAACCAACCATGGGTAGCCCATGTGGTCGAACGCCTTACGAAGTTGTGTATGGGCATTGTCTGGATCCTTGAGTGTCTGCACCGAGGACATGAAGACCGGGTCATAGTCACACCTCGACTCCACACGACTGGCTTTGCGGCGCCGGAAGAGATCGACTCCCCAGCAAGGAAGGAGCAGGGTCCTCTCATGGATCTTCGATGTTGAATCGCTCTTGATCCGAAGCCCCTCGCCCTTTACCCGCACCACGACACCTCCCGTCTTTATGGTGGCTTCATCAAGATCGATGTCAGCCCACTGAATCGCCAGGACCTCGGCAATACGGAGCGCGGTCGCCAGCATGGCGTCGACGATGTCCGGCAGGTCCTGCCGGATCGCGGCCTCGTCGTAGCTCAGGCTCGCCCGAAGCTGGCTCACCTCGGACGTGGACAGAGCTCGAGGGGGATTGTTGACTCTCGGCCGCACGGGAGCGACTTCACGACACGGATTGATCGTCATCGCGTCCAGGCGACACGCGTGGCCGCACATGTTACTGAGGACGGTCCGTACAGCCTTCGCGACCGCGGGCCCGTTCCGCTCTGTCACCGCCTTGATGTGGCGATTGACGGCCGCCGTGGTCAGCTCCCGGATCCGGAGCGGCCCCAGACCGGGGATCACCTGCCTGTCAAGGCGATCGCGGTAGAGGCGGAGGGTTCCGGGCGACTTCGGAAGCTTCGCATACTCGGCCCACCAGTGCTCCGCAAGTTCCTCGACTCGACTGTCTCGAGTGATCTCAGCCGCGCCGCCGGCCTGCGTGATCCAGTCCCGCAACGCCTCCTTCAGCCTGCGCTGCGCGGCGGCCGCAGAAGCGCCAGAACGCTCGACCTGACGGGTCGAACCGTCGAAGTCACGGTAGAGCGTCATCGCCCGATACCCGGCGCCCGCGCGATACGTACGGATCTTCCCGTAGGTCCCAGGTGGAGTCTCCGGCCTTCCAGCTCCTGACATGCCCACACCCTACCCACAGAAAATAACGGTGATCAACGATCGACATCGGCAGCCAACGGCACGCTCCTCACCCTAGAGAAGCTGGTAACGGTCGCTACTGACCGGCAAAATCGATCAACAGATGATCACGATCATTGATCCGGCAGGTTATAGGTTCGAGTCCTATCGCGGGAGCATGTTTGCCCAGGTCAGGGCCTATCTTAGCAAGATCTTAAAGATCTTGAAATAAAGATC
>NZ_MRUJ01000019.1:0-3971 GCF_002099325.1 Frankia sp. KB5
GCGCGCAGGTGGCCGCCCGCGGGGTGGACGCGTCCGTCCGGCGAGGTCGGATCAGCCAGCCTGAAGGAGGAGACATGGGACGAACAGGGCAGGCCGTGAAAGCGAGATGGCGGGCCTGGCGGTCAGCCGTCGCATCGGGCAGCCGCCATGATCGCGACCGGGGGGACGTCCCCGGCTGGGTCATGATAACCGTCATGACGGCGGCGCTGGTGGTCGCGATCGCCACCCTGGCGACGCCCGCCCTGCAGAACCTGTTCACCTCGGCCATCAACTCGGTGTCGGGTATCGGCGGTGGCGGCTGAGCTCGCGGCCGCCGCGGGGCCGGACGGGATCGACGGCGGCCCCAGGGGAACCGGGCACCGACCGGACGCGGTCGAGGACGGCGTCGAGGACGCCTCGGACGCCTCGGACGCCTCGGACGCGGCTGACGCGGCTGACGGCGGATCGGCCGTCGTCGAGTTCATCCTGGTGGGGACGTTGTTGCTCTTCCTGATCCTGGGGATCATCCAGGTCGGCCTGGTGCTGCACATCCGCAACACGCTCGCGGCGGACGCCGCGGAGGGAGCCAGGCACGCGACCAACCTCGGCGTACCGGCGAGCGAGGGCGGTCCCTACGCCCAGGCCCTCATCGCGCGGACCATCCCGGGACGGTCCGACGCCGTCTGCACCGGGGCGCAGGTCGATGGGCCGGGTGGCACGCCGCTCGCGGAGGTCACCTGCCGGGTTGCCGTGCCGCTCGTCCTGGTCCCACTGGGCGACGGCATCACGATCACGGTGAAGGGCCATGCGCTCAAGGAACTGCCGTGACGAGGGGTGGCGTGGCGGGAGATCGGGTCGCGCGGGCGATCCTGCACTCCCTGCCGCGGGCGATCATGATGATCAGGACAGGTTGTGTGGCTTTCGTGCGCCGCGTCGGTCGCATAGGCCGCGTTGTCGGGCCCGGACAGGAAGGCCGGGCGACCAGGGCCGACGACGGTTCGGCGATGATCGAATTCGTTGGATTGTCCGTCGTGCTGCTCATCCCGTTCGTCTACCTGTTCCTGTGCGTCTTCGCGGTGCAGCGCGCGGCGTTCGGGGTGACCCAGGCCGCCCGGGAGGCCGGGCGGGCGTTCGCCACCGCGGACAGTGAGACGCAGGGCATGGACCGGGCGCGGCTCGCCGCGCAGCTCGCCCTCGCCGACCAGGGCGTCCCCGGCGCGCCACAGGTCCGGTTCGCTCCCGAGGGCGCCGACTGTGGTGCGGGGGATCCCGGAGACGGCGCGGCAACCCTGGAGCCGGGCGCGTCGTTCGTCGTCTGTGTCCGTACGGTCGTGGCGCTGCCGGGAACCGGCGCCTTGTTCTCCGGCATTACCGATGTCACGGTTAACGGCCAGTTCACCGTAGTGATTGATCAGTTCCGCGCCGACAGGCGGGAAACCCAGCCCTAGCAGGGGTTTCGTACGTTCACGGGGTTACGCGGGATCGCAAGGTTTTACGGGGTCCGGTGGACTTTTTGGCGGCGAAGGACTTGTCCGGCTCGGGGAGCAACTCGGCTCGGCGCGCCAGGTCGGCGAATTTGGGGGAGCAGAGTCCGGTCTGCGGTCCCTGAAGCGTGACTGGCTCCCCAAAACTCGGCCGCCACGCGATGTACACCACGTCCGTGGACTCCACTGATGTCGATCCGCGCGGACACCTGGCCGTTCTTGCTGGGCTGGCTATCGGCGTCTGCCGGCCCACTGCTGTATGRGGGCTGCGGCGGCCTCGTGGTCGATGGTAACTCGGTTGCTGAGTACGGCGTGCGCGGCGGCGAGTTTCCTGACGAGCTTGTCGATGAATGCATGTGTGTCATCGCGGCTGAGGTTTCCTTCGGTGATGATTTTTGTGTAGCGGACGGTGTCGACGATGGCGGACTTCACCCGTTCGTGGGAGAGGTAGGTGTCGAGGTCTGACTGCCATCCCTCGGTGGCCGGACCGTTGACAACGGAGGTCCACCCATGGACGAGTGCGGCTGACTCGTCGGGCTGGTAGCTCATCTTGTGCAGGTGGACCGCAAGATCATAGACCGGATCGCCCCACAGGGCGAGTTCCCAGTCGAGGAAGTAGGCTTGGCCATCCGAGATGATGATGTTCTTGCGGTGGATGTCGGTATGGAGAAGGCGGAAAGGCCGCGGGTGCAGCGTCGTCCATCGACTGTTGATCTCGGTGAGCGCGTCGATGGGGATGCCGAACTCGGCGTACAGATCGCCGAAGTCGGGAAGGAACCGGGAATGCACGCCTGCGGTGACAGCGGACAGGCGGCGGGCGAAGTCGGCGGTCCGCCCGTCCGCCGGCCAGCCTGGCGGCGATTGCGGCAGGCGTTCGCGCGGGACGAGGCCGAGCTGCCCGAAGAGTTCCACGACGTCGCCGATGACGTGGTCGGGGACACGGGTGCCGCGTGGTGCGGTGTTGTCGAGGAGCTGACCGGGAAGGAATTCCACGATCTGATAGCGGGGCTGCATGCGGGCGTAGAGCAGACGGGGCGCGTGGGTCACGGTCCCGCGGATGGCGCGCAGCACGTCCCCTTCCGGCCAGATCATCAGGTCCATGATGTCGCTGCCCGGAATCGGGATACGAACAATCACGTCTCCGGCCGGCGTGTCCATCCGGATGTTGTGATTGTAGAAACCCGACGCGGCATCGGGGCGCCCGACCGCCTGCCGGTACAGTTCGTCGGGCCGCCACGTGTGCCCGTTGAGCAGGTCGGCGACGAAGTCCTCGACGCGGGCGTCAAGATCGGTAAGCGTGCCGAACGGCTGGATTCCTGCCCGTGCCCGGCTCGCGGCGGCGGTCACCTGCCCGTCATCGATGCCGAGGATGGACAGTGCGTGCGCCGAGCAGAGGATGATTGTCGGGTAGACGTCGGCTGCTTCCAGCTCGCGGACGCTCCACTGGAGCGAGGAAACCGCTTCGTCGAGCTGACCCCGACGAGCATGGACCAGGGCGCGGTAGAACTCGGCGCGGGCTCGACCGGAGCGATACCCGACCCCATCGAGGGCGGCGCACGCGGACCGTAGGGAGGTCTCGGCCTCGTCGAGCTGACCGCATCGGAGCTGCCCGATGGCGAGAGCGGTATACGCCTTGCCGAGCTCGTGATGGGCGCCGATCTCGCGTTGGATCTCGATCGCCTGGCCTGCCTCGACGATGGCCTCGGCAGGGTGGGTATAGGCGAGGAGTTCGRCCCGGTTGGTCTGGATGTTGGCCAACCCGAGAACGCTATCGGCTGCGGCGTAGTGGGCGGCGGCCTCGTCGAGATAGCGGGCGGCGGCGTCGAACTCGAACGCGAACCGGTGGGCGAGGTGACGCATCCGGGCCACGTCTCCGTGAAACTCGGTGTCCTGCCCCGGAGCGGACGCACTCAGGTCGGTGGCGAGTGCTTCCGCGTCTCGGAACCGGGCCCTGGGCCATGTGAAGGTCGGCGGCCCACAGGCCCGCGGTCAGCCGGGATGCCCCCGTGGCGTGGTCCCAGACCTGGGTGTAGGCGTCGAGCGCGGCCCGGGTCTCACCGGCGATGCGTCGACCATGTCCGGCGGCCACGGCGAGCCGCGCGCCGACCATTGTGTCGATGGCCAGAGCGGTGACCGGTTCGGGAACCAGCGCCGTGACCGTGGCCGCGTCGCCGAGGCGAATCGCCGCCTCAGCCTGCAGGCACCGCAGCGCTTCGGGCAGGTTGTCGTGGTCGGGTTGGTCGTTGAGCCGGGCGCGCAGGTCCTCGGTGATGCCTTGGGCTGCGCTGTGTCCCCCACGGCGAACCGCGTGGTCGGCATAGCCGAGGATGCTCTCGCCGCTGATCTGCCGACCCCGCAGGGCGTGATACGCGGCCTCCCGCAGGGCGCGGGCGGCATGAGCGCCGCTGTCCTGGCAGGGCTCCGGCACGTTCGCGTTATGACCGGCTCGTCCGCGCGCCGACGGGACGGCCTGGATGTCCGTATCGTCAGGGAAAGCCGTGCAGGTCG
>NZ_MRUJ01000180.1:0-11558 GCF_002099325.1 Frankia sp. KB5
CGAACCGACCAGCCCACCGACACCAAGGCCGCGTGACCCGAGGCAGCGGACCACCACACCACCCGACCCAGCCCCGCCACGGCGCTGAGGCGGCAYGCCCCATGTGGGTACGTCCCGATCAACGGTCACCCTGTTTTCCCTTTAGAGGCCCTGCTAGAACTAGCGGGCAGGGGTGCTAGACCCAGTAGCCGCTGGCAGGTGCACGCGGGCCACGGTGTCCCACCGGTAGGCGCGTTCCTCACGGCGCAGTTCGACCAGTGCCACGGTTCTGACCGCGACCCGGACGGATGGAAGCTCCCGGAGGTCTCTGACGGCCGCGATGATCGAATGGGCGTCGGTCGGGCTGTTGCAGTAGGCGATTCCGATGTGGGGTCGGAACCCGTGCGGCTTGGTCACGACCGCGGCGGGCCCGAGTACGGCCGTGGTCGCTTCGACGATCTTGCCCTGGATGGTGACCACCGGTGCCCAGGGCAGGACGCTGAAGCGGACGGCTCCGGAGGACCCAGCCAGCGGCCCCACAGCCAAGGAGAACGGCTCGACCTCGGTCAGCCGTACACACGTCTGCTCCACGGCTCTGTCGACGTCAGCCCGGCCGATCTGATCGGTGAACGCAAGACGTTGGAGCGTCAGATGCAGCCCGTCAGGCGGCACCGGGTCGAGGGCGGGCAGGCGTAGCCGCCGCTGGCACCGGTCGGCAAGGACGTGCAGCTCGGTTGCATCCTCGAAGGTCAGCATCCAGTGGTAGGAGCGGCGGCCGGGTGTCCAGCCCGGCCGGTCCCAGTGGTTTTCGAGCCGGTCGAGACCGGCGAAGCGGTGCCAGTCGTCCGCGACCGGGTCCGCGGTGCGTGCCGTGGTCACCGGTGTGCGCCGGTGGGGAGGGCGAGCGCGCGGGAAGCCTCCGCGAGTTCGGTGACCGGGCCGATCTGCTGCCACGGCTTGGCGCGGGTGACCAGCTCATGGCTACGACGTCGGACGGACTCGATCGGGTTGCCGGCCGTGGCGGTCAGAGCCTCGATGCCCAGGACGGCAGCCTGCTCCGGATCGGGGGAGTGGGACAGCAGCAGCGCGGTCGCGAGGTCGAGGCGGACGAGGCAACGGCTCCACATCGACGGGGATCGGTCTGCGACCTGAGCGGCCATGTCCGCATACTCCCGCGCCTGACCGGGCTCGCCCAGTGAGACATAGGCGGTCGCGGCGTTCGCGGCGATACGGGCGATGCTGTACGGCGCGAAGGAGATGCAGGGCGACATCCCGTCGGGCACCGGATGCTGTTCGGCGAGGTCGAACGCCTCGCCCACGGATCGGCCCACCCCGGCGCGGTCACCGAGCCGACCGAGGGCGCGTGCCTCCCCGTTCACAGCGAGGCGGATCACCTGGGCCGACCGGCCACCGACACGGCGACCCTCCCGGGCGAACTCCAGGGCAGCTCTGTAGTCCCCGGCGTAGTACTCACACAGGCTCTGCGTGCCGCCTATCCATGCCGTGAGGTCGTGGTGACCGACCAGCTCAGCGGTGTGGAGAGCCTCCAGACAGTAGGCGCGCGCGAGTCCGAACCGGCCGGTGTTCACCGCCATGTAGCCGAGTATTCCGGAGAGGCGACCGGCGATTTCGTAGAGCCGTTCACGCTGCCGGGGCGGCTGTCGTCCTTCCAGGAGGTTCTGAACCCGGCGGCGTTGCCTGAGTACCCGTGGTGCGAGTTTTTCCGGGCCGGCCCACTCGTACTCGTCCGCCATGGTCAGGAGCAGAACGTCGAAGTGGGCGAGAACGGCCGTGCTGACGTTGGATGCACCGAGCGTCTCGATCCGCTGCCCGATCTCCTCGACGGAATCCGATTCCTCGGGAAGGGCGGTCTGTTCCACGATGTTCGTCCGTGAGGCCTCCGGAGACTGGACGGCGCCGCGCGGTGCCAGCCCCATCAACATGCGGGCACGGTCGGGCAGGTCGAGCCCATCGGCGACGCGCTCGAACAACTCGAACTCGGCGGCGATTCGCTTGCCGTTGATGTACTTGCTGATATCTGACTGGGCCAGGCCGACGCGCATCCCGATCCCTGGCTGACTCGCCCCGGCGTACCGCTGTACCAGCCGGAAGAGGGAACCGATGTCCCTCATCTGCAGGCTCTCGGCGACCTGGGTCCGATCCCAGAATTCCGCCGGTATGACGAACGCGGACGGATCATGACGCACGTCGACTCACCCCGCCATCTGCCGCCATCTGTAGCTGATCGTAGTCGATGAGAGYCGGTCCAGGGCCGGAAAACGAGTGCTCGGCGCCATGCCTCGAAGCACTGCTCTTCGGGGACTGCGGCATGCCGCCGGGAACTGTCCTGCCGATCCCGTCCGGGTCATGATTACGGACATCGACACGACCTCCCCGATTTACCCACCGGACCATACGCCCGACCGGGGAGGCTCGCGAATCGATACCGGAATCAACGGAGAGCCCGAAAGGACAGTGAGCCATGCTCGCCACGAAACCCGAATACCCCGCAGCTTTCTCGGTGGAAATGAGCGAACCGTTCACGCCCACCTGGAACCGTCTCCCGGGCATCACGGTGAACGGGACCACGGTCACGGTCGAGCCGGACCGGTACTTCGTCCGTCGCAGTACCGCGCCGGTCTGGATGCTCGTCGACTGGGACCTGGTGACCGAGCGCCTGCTGTCGGAGGACGAGACCGAGGAGGCCGCTGTCGAACAGCAGACCTTGGAGTTCGTCCGTGCCTACGGTCAGCGGACGTCCGAGCCGGCGGACGTGCTGCGCACCGCCGACCGGGTCTACCACCACCTGTTCTCCGCCGAGCGGCTGGACGACCCCGACCTGTCCGACGTCACCGACGACGACCTGCGCATCCTGCGGGAGTCCGCGACGCTCGCGGCGCTGAACCGGGTCGAGCTGTCCGGGGAGATCGCCGACATCGGCCCGGCCTGGTTCTTCCCGGCCACCGCCCGCGTCGTCTACGACCTGGACGCGGACGGAGCCGAGCGGGTCGACGACCTGTACCACGGCGGCTTCTTCAACGAGTACCGCCGGGTGGAGGCGGTCAAGGCGCACGCTGCGCTCGGTTTCAGCCTCGCCCGTCCACATTACGATCTTGATCGATGCAGGATCAAGAGAGCCGTCACAGGCGCGGCCACAAGTGGACCACCGAGATCATAAAAGATTCACCTGCCGGTGGGTCGACAGCAACTCCTCGGGTTGCCACGCTGTGCAGCAGAGCCGACACGACGGTGCTGTGGGGGTGACCGGTGCGACTGGCGTCGTTCAACGTGGAAAACCTGTTCGAACGGATCCGGGCGATGGACCTGCCCACCTGGGACGAAGGCCAACCGGTCCTGGCCGCATTCGACCGATTCATCACCCTCGCCCAGCACGAGGTCTATACCGTTCAGAACAAGACCGACATGCTCGCCGACCTGGAAACGATGGAGATCCTGACCCGCACCAGCGAGGGTCGGCTGCAGCTCAACCGGGATCCACAGCCGCGGTGGGCCCGGCTTCGTGAGAACCGCGGGAACTTCCTCACCCAACCCCCCGGTAAGGACGCTGTGATCGACGCGACCGGGCGGCAGGATTGGATCGGCTGGGTCGAACTGGTCACCGGCCCCGTCGACGAGACCGCGATCCGCTCCACTGCCCAGGTCATCACGGACATCAACGCCGACGTTCTCGCCGTGATCGAAGCCGAAAACCGTCCGGCGCTGGTCCGGTTCAACACCAGTCTGCTCGCCGGCCTGTACGCCCACGTGATGCTCGTCGACGGCAACGACCCCCGCGGCATCGACGTCGGCCTGCTGGCCAAACCCGGCCACACGATCGGCTCGATCGTCAGCCACGTCGACGACCCCGACCCGGCCCGCCCCGACCGGCCGCTGTTCAGCCGCGACTGCCCCGCCTACGAACTGCACACCCCCGCCGGCAACACCATCTGGGTACTGCCGAACCATTTGAAAAGCCAGTCCTGGACCTCCGGAAACCCCGACCCGCTACGCCGCCGGCAGGCCCACCGGGTGGCGGAGATCTACACCGCGCTCCGCGACGCCGGCGCCCGGTACATCGCCGTCGTCGGTGACCTCAACAAGCCACCCCCGCCCGCGTTCCCCAGYCTCGAACCCCTCCTCGGCCCCGACAGTCCACTCGTCGACGCCGCCAGCCGGGCCGGATTCGACACCGGCCCCCGACCCGGTACCTTCCAGTCCTGCACCGCCCGTAACCGACTCGACTACATCCTGCTCTCCCCCGACCTCGCCGACCGGATGACCGGCGGGCAGATCGTCCGCACCGGCCTGTGGGGCGACCCCGACAACAAACACCCATCCGCCCAGTGGGTGATCCACCCCAAGATCACCCGAGCCGACCAGGCCGCCTCCGATCACGCCGCCCTTTACGTCGACCTCGATATCTAAAAACACCGCGGCATCTAGAACACCAGGCGACACTCTGTTGTGCCGCTGAGCGGACGCCTGCCCCGCCGCTCGATTTGACCCCGCCCCCGAACCATCCGAGGAATCGCCAGCAGAGGTGGGCGATGTCGTGGATGCGTTCGCCCGGTGCGGCGAGGTCCCAGTCGTCGCCGTGGTCGAACGGAACCACGAACCCGGCGCAGCCGTACTCTCGACCGATCCGGCGAGCGGCCCGGGTCGGCGACCGCGGCCGGGTCCGCTCCCACCCGCGGCCTCGACGACTGCCAGGTCCGCGACTACCGGGCCCGGTACGCGCACATCACCTTGTCCAGGCTCGCCTACCGATAGTCGCCCTACAGCACAGTTTATCACTCCAGCCAGCCGCTAGAGATCRCTGTCCGTACGACACGTCGGTGGATGCCACTCGTATCTTCCGAATACTAGACTTAAGTTATGAAAATAGCCCATAACGCCCCACTGTGAGATAGCCAACACCGTAGAGACTTCAACGGAGGTTGACGGTCACCGGAAGCGCTGGTCAGCCCGCTGCGGGCACAGATTACTTGYTATTAAGCAGCAGCATAATTTTTCTTCTCAACAACCAATGGCCCCTCCTTCCTCGTAGACCTCGCCAGTTGGTTGTGGTTAGACTGACGACCGAGCGATTCCAGGAGACGTTACAAGAACAGTAAGTCGCGGCTTCGCCTACTTGACGGCACGGATGCGACGCATGGCGACACGGGGGGTGCGACAAMGTAGCGCTGGAGTGCGCAACGGCCGCTACTGTAACTACAGTAAGCGCGCCCAGGCCGCGCGCATGCCTGGAGAATCACGGCCGGCCCGGCCCTGTCGAATTCATCCACAGCTGATGATGATGATGATAATCAGAAAAACGATCATTGACGCGGGCATGCACGCCGTTCCACGGAATATCGACGGGCATCGCTGGCATATTTCTAATACCAAAAGGTCGTTGACAGCTCCTACCAGTGATCCGGCCGCATCGCCATGYGGACATTCCCTGCTGGAAAAGGAAGTAGATGACTGYGCAAACCGCACGACGGGTGCTTTTGAYGGGGGCGTCGGGCGTGCTCGGTCAAGAGCTCCTGAGCCAGTTGAAAAGAGTTCCTGACATCGAGCCGGTGTGCCTGGTGCACCGCACCGTCCTGGCCGACCAGACGATTACCACCGTGCGCGGTGACATCGCTCGTCCACAACTCGGCCTGGATGGATCGGAGTACCGATCCCTGGTCGACAGCGTGGATGCGGTGGTGAATTCAGCCGCCGTGGTCGCATTCAACGGTACCGAGAGGACATTAAGGTCGATCAACGTCGAGGGAACTTCGCGGATAGCGCAGCTGGCCGCGGCGGCAGACGCACCCCTCTACCATGTGAGCACCGCCTACATTAGCGCCCGCAGCGACGGCGCCGGCGAGTCCGGTGCTCGCTACGCCAGCAGCAAGCGCGAGGCCGAGGACGTAGTGCGCGGCGCGGGGGTCCCCTATGCCATCCTCCGGCCCTCGATCATCGTCGGCCACTCCGATACCGGTGCCATAGCCAGCTTCCAAGGCTTCTACCAGATGGTGGCCAGATTCCTGCACGATAAACTACCGATAATACCCTTCTCCCCGGACTCTCGGATCGATCTGGTGCCCGTTGATTATGTAGCCGAGGCAGTTGTTGCCGCTGTACGTAAGGAGGCGCTGGGCAGCGAACTCTGGCTCGCTAATGGGCCGGCGGCACTGACCCTCACCGACGTCGTTGACATGGCGCTCGATATTGGCCGTGATTTTGGCTATCCGGCCAAGCCCCCGATGCTGATATCCGGTACTGTCCTGGATGAATCCGCCATCACGGATCCGGCACTATACGCGGGGATAATGAAGGCAGTAGCCTATTTCTCTGCATACGTCCGCTCAAGCCTGATACTGCCGACATCGGCTGATGAGCTCGCCGCCCTCGGCGTCYGGCCGCTCCCCGACGCCAGGACGGTCGCGGATCGGAGCATGCGCTACTGGGCGGCCCGCGACGCTCGGTCGAACCAGGGCACGACAAAGATCGACCGAGCGGCCGTTGCTGGGAGCAGCCGGCCGTGACCCGTAGCAGCAGCACAGGGGTCGCACAGACGCGATCCGTCGCGGAGCCCACTTTGGACGTGCTGACCCGGCACGCTCACAACCCATCTGCATACCTGGCGCTGAACGAAGGAAATCTGACGTTCGAGGTGGATGGAATCGACGGCGTCGTCATCTACCGGCCAAGCGGGAGGTTCCTGATCCAGTTCGGCGGAGTCTTCGCGCCGCCGGACCAGCAGGCTGAGCTRCTGACTGAGTTCGTCCGTTGGGCCAGGCAGAACCGCCGTCGGGTGATTAGCGTCCAGCTGATGCCCGAAGATACTGACATCTACCTGCGTGCCGGTTTTGGCGTGAACCAGCTCGGCGCCTCCTACGCCCGTTCACTGGACGGGTTCAGCATGTCGGGGAAACATTTCGTGAAGATCCGGAATAAGATCTCTCGAGCTAATCGGGACGGCGTCCGGGTACGCGAGGTGGCGGCGGTCCGTGAGCGGACGCCGCAGCTGATGGAGGCACTGAACGAGGTGGACTGGGTATGGTTGAAGGCAAAAGGTTTTGGCGTCGCCGAGATCGACTTTATGATCGGCCAACGGGGCGGTTGGGCCGAGCGCAGGCGCCGGTTGTTCGTTGCCGAGCACGCCGGCCGGCTGGTGGGCTACCAGGTATTCTCGCCGGTCTTCGGGCGGCACTCCGGTTGGCTGCATGACCTGAGCCGGCGGATACCGGACGCTCCCACCGGAGTCAGCGAGCTGATCCTGTCCACGGCCGTACGGCAGTTCGTCGGGGAGAAGACGCCGTACCTGCACTTTGGTCTCACTCCCTTCACTTCGCTCGATCCGAAACATCGACTTCCTGGACACAGCCCCTTCGTGGACCGTTTCGTGCGCTGGCTCGGCACTCGCGCCGAGTGGATCTACCCCGCCCAGTCCCAGGTGGCATACAAGCTGAAGTGGCAACCAGACCTGATCCAGCCGGAGTATGTCGCGTTCCAGGACGGCGTCTCGCTCTCCGCCGTCTGGCGGTTGATGYGGGTGACGAAGGCCGTCTCGCTGCGCCGGGGCAGGAAGAGCGTCACACGTCGCCCAGCGAGTCCCCATGAGTGATAAAATTCTTTCTCGCGATGCCGGAAATAAAGATCAAGTCCTTCGCTCCGCCCCGAACGCGGTCCCGAACGGGAGCGGGACGGCGAAGTCGGGGGTGACCGGGTCCGGTCGGGTCCCAGGYCGGCGGCTCCCGCGTTACGAAGCGCGGCCCGTGCTTGTCGCCTGCGTTGTGTTCGCCATCCTCGGAACGCTACGTATTGCCGGCGCGTTCGACGAGTGGCTCATGGTGTTCTCTATCGTGCTCACCCCGTTCGCGCTGTTCGTCGTGCCGCGGCGAATGTGGTCGGATGTCGGCGTGCAGGCCATATCCTCGCCACGGCAGTTGGCCCGCGGGATCGGGGTGGTGACCGCCGGCTACCTGCTGACCCTCGTCGCCTGCCTGACGCTGCTCGGGCGGGGTGAGGACAACTGGGCGGCCCTGCTGCCCGGCCTCTTCCGCGAGATGTTCCCGGGCTCTCCGGCGCTCGCCTATATCTCCTTGTTCCTCTGTATGGGTTTGCTCGTCCCGATCGCTGAGGAGGTCTTCTACCGAGGCGTGCTGCTGCACGCCGCCTCCCGGCGCATGGGGCTCTGGAGGTCCGTCGTCACGGTCAGTGCCGGCTGGGCACTCGTGCACCTCGGCGATTACGGACTCAATCCTTTCAACCCGCTGGTCCTGRCCGGGATGATCCCCTCGGTCTTCGTGATGGGCCTCGCCCTGGGTTATTGCCGGATGGTGACGGGATCGGTGGTCGGTACGACCATCGCGCAGGGTGTGGCCAACGTTCTGTTCACCATCTGGGCAATCTCGCTCTAACGTGATCGGAGAAGGCGAGATGGCTGCCAGCCAGGACGCGGTCGAGACGAACTCCACCGCGGTTCGCCACGACGTATTCAAGGTGACCGCCGCGACCTGTGGCGCGCTGTTCGTGGACAGCCTGCTCTACAGCATCGTGGTACCTGTCCTGCCGAACTACGCGGACCAGTTCGATGTGGGGTCGGCCGGGGTGAGCCTGCTGTACGCCGCGTACGCGGTCGCCCTGCTGGCGGGGACTCCCCTGATGGGCCGGGTCGGCGACCGGTTCGGGCATGAACGGCCATTCCAGGTCGGTGCCGCCGGTCTGCTGATCTCGACGGTCGGTTTCGCGCTGGCTCGTAGTTATCCCGAACTTCTGGCTGCCCGCACGCTCCAGGGAGTCGCCGCGGCGGCGCTGTGGACGAACGGAATCGCTCTGCTCGCCCAGCGGGTGCGGCCCCCCAGGGCCGGCGGCGCGATGGGAGCGGCGATGTCCAGTATGTCCGTCGGTATGGTCGCTGGCCCAGTGATCGGCGGGCTGCTGGCCGAACGCTTCGGCGACGCGGCGCCGTTCGTGGTGTGCACGGTGCTCACCGCGGTACTCGCCGCCGTCCTGCCGTGGCTGGTCCGCGGCGCCGCGCAGCCGGTACGTGAGCAGCAGCCATCCGGCTGGCGTTCGCTCCTGCCGACCCTGCTCGCTGTCGCCTTCGGAGCGGCGACGCTGAGCATGCTGGAACCGCTGCTCCCGCTGCACCTGGCCGACCGGTTCGGCAGCGGCCCGGCCACGCTGGGTCTGATCTTCGGGGCGGCGACGCTGGCGCACGGGCTCGCCGGGGTGCCGGTCGGCCTGCTTGGGGACCGGCGGCCGGATCTGCCGTTGATCCCGGGCGGGTTGCTGGGGATGAGCGCCGTCCTGCCGCTGCTCCCCAGGTTCGACGTTGGCTGGACGACGGTGCTGCTGGTGACGTTCGCCGTTTGCTTCTCCTTTGTCCTCATCCCTGCGCTGGGGATTCTCACCGCRGCGGCGGAACGGCGGGGGGTCGGGCATGGGGCCATCTTCGCGATGTTCAACATCGCCTATGCCGTGGGGATGATGAGCGGCCCTCTGCTCGGCGCGCTGGGTACCGGCTTCAGCAGCGTCACCACCGCGCTTACCGGCATGGCGGCGGTTCTCGTCCTGGGCGCCGTCCTGATCCTGACCGCGGCGCAGCGCCGCTCCGTCACCTGACGTCCGAGCCAGGATGCCCGGCTGCGGTCGGGCATCCACCTCACCGAAAAGACATCCCGTCCTTCTGCTCGCGATCCACTGGGAGTTGCTATGAGCCGAGCCGGTCTGGCGCTGCGCGCCGCCCGTCTCCTACTCACCCGCGCCRTTGCCGACACCACACCTGATTACGACATCGCCAGCAGCACCTATGACGAGGCGTTCACCGCCCTCATGGGCCCGAACTCGACGGCGATGCTGGACCTGGTGGGGATCGCCCCGGGGATGGACGTCATCGAGCTGGCATGCGGCACGGGTCACCTGTCCGAACAGATTCGGATCCGGCAGCAGGGCCTCGGTTCGCTGCGGGTGATCGAGAAGTCCCCGGGGATGCTGGCCGTCGCGAAGGCCAAGATGGAGACGCTCGGCCAAGCCTCCAAGGATGTCAGCTGGCAGCAGGGCGACATGCTGGAGTTCCTCAAGGCCCAGGCGACCAACAGCGCCGACGCGATCGTCTGCGGTTGGGCGATCTGCTATAGCAAGCCCTCCCAATTGTTCCGCGAGGCGCGGCGGGTGCTCCGCCCAGGAGGTCGGATCGGCATCATCGAGTCCCGCGCGGACGCATTGGCCTCGCTGCGCAAGGCTTTCGAAGACGTCGTCGCGGACGAGCCGACTCTGCTCACCGCGATGGTGCGGGTGGCCCTGCCGAAGGACGCCGAGACGGTGGCCAGGTGGATGCGCAAGGGCGAACTGCGGGTAATCAACCAGTATGAGGGTGAACAGCGCTGGCCGGTGGCCACCGCCGAGGAAGCCGTAGAGTGGGTGGAACGGTCCGGCGCCGGCGCCGGCTTCCGGGACTCGTTCGACATGTCCCGCGAAGACGACGTCAGAGGCAAACTGACAGAGGCGCTACGCAAGCAGGCCAGCCGGCCGGGGGGCCTCACACTCCTCCATCCGTTCGTCGTGGTCGTCGCCGAGACCACACCGGAGCCGGCAGCTCCCGTCCAGCCGGGCGTCACCAAGGCGAATGGGATCCAGTGAACTCTGGGACTGGCGGGATCGGATCGGAGTCGACGCCTTCCCCTTCCGCCCATCCGGTGCTGGGACGGATCGCCCGGGCCGTGGTCAGACACCCCGTGGTCGTCATCGTCCTCTGGCTCGTCGCTATCGGGGCCTGCGCGCCGTTCGCGCTCAAGCTCTCCGAGGTACAGTCCCGGCAGGGCAGCTCGAAGATCGTGCCCGGCTCGGTCGGCGACGCCGTAGCGCAACGGCTCGTACAGGCATTCCCGCATCACTCCGAGCGGGAAACCCTCATCGTGCTCAGTGCGCCCGATGTGACCGCCGCGAGTTCGCGGCGGCTGATGGGCATGCTGGACGCCTCGCTACAGCCACTCGTCCACGATGGCTCAGTCATGAGCACGACGTCGCCGTACACGCTGCACCGCGACGCTCTCCTGGCCGCGATGCGCCACGTGCTCGCGCCGGCGGGTACGCCGCCACCGAGCACCGAGGAGGCCATGGGCCGCCTGGCCCAGGCGCGGGCCACGGGTCAGGTGCCCGCGGCGCTGGTTCCACTCCTGCAACGGGCCGCACGTACCGACCAGGCGGAATGGCCGAAGCTGGCCGGCACGCTGGCCGAGGAGACGGACTGGGCGGACTTCCCCGTGCCGGTGGACGCCGCCAGCCTGATCTCCGATGACCACAGGGCGTCACTCGTTACCGTCGCCTACTCGAGGCATGGACCTGACCCGGACCTGACAGCGCTGCGCCGCACTGTGGCCGCGGACATAGCCCGGCTGGGCCCGGCCTCCCCGGTGCACGCCGCCGTCACCGGCGAACTGGCACTGATCAAGGACACGTACGACAAGGCCGAGGCCGACAACGCGAAGATGGAGTACGCGGCTTACATCCAGGGTGACCCGCAAAGTCTGTTTGTGCAGGTAGACGGTGTGAGACGGGGTGCGGGGGGCTGGGGCCGGTGGTGGTGTGAGGATCCGGGC
>NZ_MRUJ01000181.1:0-12991 GCF_002099325.1 Frankia sp. KB5
CGAGCGGGCGGTGGACGCGGCTTCGTCACGGCCTGTCAGACCTGGCCGGAGGGCACAGCCACGACCCGGCGGACCAGATCGACGACGCGTTGGAAGCCGACACCGCCGGCCGCCGCGCCCTCCTGATCAGCCTGGCCGGTCTCGGGCTGACCGCCGCCCCGCAAGCCGCCGTCGTGGCACTGTCCGGATCGGTCGCGCTCCTCGGCGACACCCTGCACAACGTCGCCGACGCGCTCACCGCGGTCCCCCTGCTCATCGCCTTCACCGTGGCACGCCGCCCGGCCACCGCCCGGTTTACCTACGGCTACGGCCGCGCCGAGGACCTCGCCGGCCTCGCCGTCCTCGCGATGATCGCCCTGTCGAGTGCGCTCACCGCCTGGGCCGCGATCGACCGCCTCCTGCACCCCCAGCGCGTCGGCCATCTGGGAGCGGTCGCCGTGGCCGGGCTCGTCGGCTTCCTCGGCAACGAGATCGTCGCCCGCTACCGCATCAGGATCGGCCATCAGATCGGCTCCGCCGCCCTCGTCGCCGACGGCCTACACGCCCGCACCGACAGTCTCACCAGCCTCGCGGTGCTCCTCGGCGCGGCCGGTGTCGCGGTGGGCTGGCACTGGGCCGACCCCGCCATCGGCCTGGCGATCACCCTGGCGATCCTCGGAGTCCTGCGCTCCGCCGCTCGCGTCGTCGGGGCCCGGCTCATGGACGCCGTCGACCCCGCCGTGGTCGCCGAAGCCACCAGGGCGCTCCTGCACACCGAGGGCATCGAGGCCGTCCGCGAACTGCGGCTGCGCTGGATCGGCCACACCCTGCGCGCCGAAGCCGACGTCACCGTCGATGCGAACCTGACCCTGACCGCCGCTCACGACCTCGCCCACGCCGCCGAAGCCCACCTGCTGCGCCGCATCCGCCGCCTGTCCGCCGCTACCATCCACACCAGCCCCACCCACCACCACGCCGCCACGACGGTCCCCTAAGCCGCACCGCCGATCATGCTCGGTCACGGCGCCGCCGGATCGGTGCCCCGTGCCCAGCTCAGTGCCCCGTGCCCAGCTCAGTGCCCCATGCTCAGCCCGCCGTCCACGGGGATCAGCGCACCGTTGATGTAACCGGCCTGCGGGGAGGCGAGGAAGGCGACGAGGGCTGCGACGTCCTCGGCCTCACCCATGCGGCCACCGGGGACGCCGGCGGTGAGCTGCTCCCGCTGCGCCTCGGTCAGCGCGTCGGTCATGTCGGTCCGGATCGGCCCCGGAGCGACCACGTTCGAGGTGATGTTGCGCGGAGCCAGCTCGCGGGCGAGGGAACGGGCGAAGCCGATCAGGCCGGCCTTGGACGCCGCGTAGTTGGACTGGCCGGGGCCGCCGACGGAGGCGACGACGGAGGAGATGAAGATGAGCCGACCACGACGCAGCCGCATCATCGGCCGGGAGGCACGCTTGGCCACCCGGTAGGCACCGAGCAGGTTCGTGTCCACGACCTCCTGGAACGCGTCCTCGCTCATCGTCGCCAGCAGGGTGTCCCGCACGATCCCGGCGTTGGACACCACGATCTCCACCGGCCCGAGCTCGGCTTCGATCTCCGTGAACGCCTTGTCGACGCTCTCACTGTTGGCGACATCCAGACGGACGCCCAGCATCCCCGCGGGGGCGGTGCCCCCGCGGCTGGCGACCGCGACCCGCTCACCCGCGGCCGTCAGGGCGGCGGCGCAGGCGGCGCCGATCCCCCGATTACCACCTGTTACCAGTGCGACACGACCCTCATTTGCGCCCATGGGTCGGATGGTAGCGGCCACCGCGTCGAATCCCGGTGTCCGCCGACGATGAGGCCTCAACCGCCGGCCGGCATCGGCTCGGCCACCCTCGCGGTCCTCCCTGGTGTCGCCCCGAACCGGTCACGCGGACCGGTCGCACGGGCGGGACGATCGCACGGGCGGGACGATCCGGGGGGACGATGCGCACATGCGTCTGATGATCCGAGTTCAGCCGGGCGCCGGGCGGACCGCGGTGGGCGGCCGGCGCGAGGACCCGCTGCACGGCCCGCTGCTGATCGTCCGGGTCACCGAGCCTGCCGTCGACGGCCGGGCCACCGAAGCCGCCCTGCGGGCCCTGTGCGCGGCGCTGCGGGTGCGCCGGGGAGATGTCCGGCTGGTCCGCGGCGCGACCGGCCGGGTCAAGGCCGTCGAGGTCGAGGTGGCAGCGGTCGACGAGCCCGCGCTCCGGATCCGGATCGACGAGCTCGGCCGGGACGGCTGACCGCCGGGGCGGCAAGTCCCGCCGCGGCAGTCCTGGCAGGGCGGTTCCGGCATCACCGGGCTGACGCACGACGGCCAACGCCACCGCGATGGAACGCGGATGCTGAAATGGTACGGCCACCGTGGTGAAGGTGGGATACCGACGCGGACACACCATGTGACGGCGACGGGCGCCGCCGATCCGGCCGGCGGCGCAACCTCCGACCGGCACCGCACCACCGCGCGTCCGGACTTTGGGAGGTCGGAGTCGTGGGACGTAGGCCGGTCATGCGCAGGCCCGATGTCAGACCGGTGGAGGCGGCGCACACGCGCTCCGGCCGGGGGGATATGATCATTACACCAGACGACGCCGCGGGGCCGGTCCCGGCCCGGTCCGTGGATCCGCCCGTGCCGGGGACCGACGGTCGGGTCACCCACGACGACCGGGCCGAGGGCGGCGGTCCGCCGGGAGACGCCAGCCCCCCGACCGGACCGACGAACGGAGACGACGTCGTGGGAACCCAGACCTCGCCGACCGCGGCCCGGGCCATCCCGGGGCCCCCAGACCCGGCCATGCCAGACCCGGCCATGCCGGGGCCGCCCGGTGGCGTACTCGACCTCGCCGCGCTGGCCGCCGTGGAACGGCGGCTGCGGAGCGTCGCGGCCCGGATCATCGACGGGGACGAACGCGCCGGGCAGCGGCCCGCGGTCGCCGCCGAGTCGGAACGGGCGGCCGTGGCCTCGGTGTCGAGCATCGCCACGGTGCTGTGGTTCGACGCCCTGCGCGCCGAGGACCGCGTCAGTGTGACTCCACGCGCCGCCCCGCTGATCCATGCCGTTCATCACGTCCTGGCGCACGCCAGGCCGACGGCCGAGAAGACGGCAGCCGAGAAGACCACGGCCGCATCGCCCGTCCCCGCCGTCTACCGGCTCCCCCACGTCCGGCCGGGTGAGATCCGTCCGAACGGGGTCCGTTCCGGGCCCGATGGTCGGCCGTTGCGTGCCCTCGGCGCCGGCAACATCGGACCGAGCGGGACGGTCTGGGCGGCGTTGGCACGCCGTTATGCCGGGGAACGCTTCGACCGGACTCCCCGGGGTCGGCAGATCTGTCTGATCGACTACTCCGAGCTGCACGACCCGACCGTCTGGGAAACGATCACCGATGAGCGGGTCGCTCATCTCGGCGAGCTGTTCTGGGTGGTGACGGTGTCCGGCTCCGCGCCGACCGGACCGGTCGGCGGCATCGGCAAGCCCGCCCGCGCGGCGCGCATGTTCGAAGCCGCCGGTTGGCAGGTGCTCACCGTCCGATACGGACGCGTCCTCGAAGCGCTCTTCCGGGCTCCCGGCGGTCACGCGCTTCGCAACCGCCTCGACCAGCTCCCGATGGGCGAGTACCGCGCGCTGCTGCAGGCCCACGGAGCCGACCTGCGCCGCCGGCTCGCCGGTCCCGGTGCGTCCGGCGCCGGCATCAGCCGCCTGCTGGACACCCTCACCGATGACGAGATCCATGCCTGCCTGCGCGATCTCGGTGGCCACGACCTTCCCCTGCTGATCGACGCCTTCGACGAAGTCGCGGCGGACCGGCCCACGGTCCTGTTCGCCTACACCAGCGACGAGCTCGCCCGGGAGGAGCGCTCCCACGACGAACAGACCCACGGCGAACAGACCGCCGACCACGCGTCCGCGGCCCCGTCCGCCGGACCGGGCACGCCGCCGGCCGCCGGCGGTGGCACCCGCCCGGTCCTCCGGCCGGGAGACGACGCCGCGGCCCACCGCCTCGCCCGGCACGTCGCCGGTTACCTGGACCGGGTGCCGGTGCCGCTCGGCGCGGCACCACCCGTGCCGACCGACTCCGACCACCGCTTCCCGGCGTGGATCTCCACCCAGGAGGCATTCGGCGGGATGTTGCGGGACCTACCCCGGCTCGCGCCCCAGGCAGCCACCGCGGTGCTGACCATCAGTACGCGCAACGCCGACCCCGTCCTCGCCGGCTGGCTGGCCGCGGCGGACCGGACCGATGGGGAACAACCGGGCCGGCACGTGGCCGGAGGCCTGTCGGCCACGGCCTTCGGCGGGGTGCTGGCCTCGCTGGGAGTGGCCTGGAGCCGCCAGGGTCTGCCGCTGCTGCCCATCGGAGTCGCCGACGAGGTGGCGGCCGGACGGGTACTGCCCGGCTGGATGGCCGGCGCCACCGCGGACGCCCGATCGATGCTCGCCGTGGCGGACACCGGTCTCGACCCGGTCGTCCGCAACCTGGCCTGGAACGGTGGCAACGTCGTCCCCGCCCCGGTGGCCGCGACCTGGGAACCGGCCTTCGCGCACGATCTCGCCTGGTGCCTGCTGGCCGGCCTCGGCGGGCTGGCCCGCCTCGACGGCACCTCCTGTGTGATCCGGCTCTCCGCCCGCCAGGTCGATCAGCGCCTCGCCGAGGTCCCCGTGGACGCGCTGGAACGGCACCGACGCCGGGCCCTGGTCCTCGCCGGGGGGTACCGGCTCCACGAGGGCGGTCCCGACGCCGCGCTMACCCTCGTCGGGGTGGGTGCGGTCATGCCGGAGGTGCTGCACGCCGCAGCGGAGCTACGCGCCGGCCTCGGCCGGGAGATCACGGCCGTGTGCGTGACCTCCCCGAACGCGATGTTCCACGCGCTGCAGGCCCGGCGCGGGTTGGCCGAGGGTTCCGACGCCCTGCTCACCGAGGTGTTCCCCGCGGACCGGCGCACCCCGATCGTGACGGTGGTCGACGGGGACCCCCGTGCCCTGAGTTTCCTCGCCGGCGTCCACGGAGATCCCATCTCCGCCCTCGGTTCGAGCGCGCCGCTGCCGGAGGCCTCCGGGCCGCCGGGAGGGCCACCGGGGGACACCGACCCGGGCTCATCGGCCTCCGGCGCCGGCGGCCACGCCGGTAGCGGCAGCCTTGCCCGGCGGGACACGGCCTCGTCGCGGGACCACCGTCGCCGCCCACCGGTGGAGCTGGACACGATCGTCGGAACGGCCCTGGACCTGCTGGACGAGACGGCAGGCTGATCCGGGCCAGGGACCCCACCGTACCCGGATCCCGGGACCCCGGCCGCGCCCGGACCCCGACGGCCCGCCGTGCTCAGATCCCGACGGCGTGCACGCCGCCGTCGACGTGGACGATCTCGCCGGTGGTGGCCGGGAACCAGTCCGAGAGCAGCGCCACGCAGGCCTGGGCGGCCGGCGTGGTGTCGTGGACGCTCCAGCCGAGCGGCGCCCGGCCGTCCCAGACCTCCTCGAACTGGCTGAAGCCCGGGATGCTCTTGGCCGCCATGGTCCGCAGCGGGCCGGCCGCGACGAGGTTCACCCGCACGCCCCGGGGTCCCAGATCACGGGCGAGGTAGCGGGTGGCGGAGGCGAGGCCGGCCTTCGCCACGCCCATCCAGTCGTACGACGGCCAGGCGACGGACGCGTCGAAGTCCAGGCCGACGATCGACGCCTTCTCGGCGAACAACGGCAGGGCGGCCCGGGTGAGCGACGCCAGCGACCAGGTGGAGATCTGCAGGGCGGTGCCGACCTCGGACCAGGCCGCCTCGACGAACGGCTTCCCACCGAGCACCGATTCGGGCGCGAACCCGATCGCGTGCAGCACGCCGTCCAGGCCGTCAACATGTTCGAGCACCTGTCCGGCCAGCCCCGCGAGATGCTCTTCGTCGGTGACGTCCAGCTCGACGACGGGCGCCAGGGTGGGCAGTCTCTTGGCGATGCGGCGGGTCAGCGACAACCCCCGCCCGAATCCGCTGAGGACCACCGCCGCACCCTGCTCCTGGGCGATGCGGGCGACGCTGAATGCGATCGAGGCTTCCGTGAGAACACCGGTGACGAGAACGCGCTTACCTTCGAGAAGTCCGCTCATGGGCTGCATACTCCCAAACATCGCCGTCCCGGTAGCGACACCGCTGCCGGGAAGTCGTCCCCGCCGTCAGCGGCGGATGCCGTCGCCCGCAGCCCGTCCACCGTTGCCCGCCCACCACCCGCCCGCTCGGCGCTAGGGCGACCGGGCGGCCTGCAGCCGCCGAGCCGTGCGGATCACCGGTTCGACGAACCGGGCCGCCAGCGGGCCGAGGACGGCCATCAGCAGCACGTAACAGGCGGCAAGCGGGCCCAGCCGGGGTTCGAGGCCGGCCGCCACCGCGAGGCCCGCGATGACGATCGAGAACTCGCCGCGTGCGACGAGGGCGGCCCCGGCCCGGAACCGGCCCATGGTCCCGATTCCCGCCGAGCGGGCGGCCCACCATCCCGTCATGACCTTTGTCGCGACTCCGGCGATCGCGAGCAGGGACCCGGTGAGCAGCGCCGGAGGGATCTCAGCGGGATCGGTCTGCATGCCGAAGAAGACGAAGAAGACCGCCGCGAACAGATCGCGCAGCGGCCGCAGGACCTCCTCTGCACCCTCGGCGACTGGTCCGGACAGGGCGATGCCGACGAGGAACGCACCCACCGCGGCCGACACCTGCATACGCTGGGCGACCCCGGCGACGAACAGGGCCAGCCCCAGGGCCCGGAGCAGCAGGATCTCGTCGTTGCGGTGGGCCTTCGGGTTGAAGACCAGCCGGGTGACCTTCTCGCTGTGCCGCAGCGCGATGTAGAGCACCGCCACCAGGACTCCGAGCGCGATCGCCACGGTCAGCGATCCGCGCACGAACGTGTGATGGGCCAGCAACGCGGTGAGAACCGGCAGGTACACCGCCATGGCGAGGTCCTCGAGCACGAGGACGGACAGAACAACTGGCGTCTCCCGGTTACCGAGCCGCCCGAGGTCCCCCAGCACCTTCGCGATGATCCCCGAGGAGGAGATGGCCGTCACCCCACCCAGAACGACCGCCGCCGTCGGGCCCCAGCCGAGGAGGAACGCGGCGACGACCCCGGGGGTGGCGTTGAGCGCCAGGTCGAGCACCCCGGCCGGCGCCTGTCTGCGCAGCCCGGACAGCAGCTCGTCGGCGGTGTACTCCAGACCGAGGGTAAGCAGCAGGAGGACGACCCCGATCTCCGCGCCGACCCCGATGAACTCCTCGCTGGCACCGAGCGGCAGCAGGCCACCCCGGCCGAACGCCAGCCCACCCACCAGGTACAGGGGAATCGGTGAGACACTGATGCGCAGCGCGAGATGCCCGAGGACTCCTAGGCAAAACAGAATCCCGCCGAGCTCGAGGAAGGTCGTCGCGGTGGAGTGCACGCGGTCCCGACTGCCCTCCCTGCCCGCGTCAGCCGTTGCGGAGCAACATACCGACGGATGCGGTGTTCTCCGGCGTACCGACGACAACGACGACGTCTCCGGCCTCGAATCGGAAGTCCGGCCGCGGGGATGCGAGCACCTGCTGGTCGCGGACGACCGCGACGATGGAGGCGCCGGTGCGGGTACGGGCCTGGGTGTCCCCGAGCTCGCGGCCCACGTAGGGCGAGCCGGGCAGGATCACGATCTGCTCACCGACGAGCCCGGCGAAGGCACGGTTGAGGTCGGCGAGCTTCTCGACGATGCGCGGGGCACCGAGCAGCTCGGAGAGCACGTCGCCCTCCTCCGGCGTCAGCGCGATGGACTCACGCGAGGCGTCCGGGTCGTCCGCGTCATAGATCACGAGGTCCCGGCGCCCGTGATGATGGGACACGACTCCGAGCCGGCGGCCGCTGCGCGTCGCGAAGTCATGCCGCAGCCCGATGCCAGGCAGCGCGGTCTCCTCGATCTCCACAGCAACCTCTCCGGCGCTCCGATGGCCTGCCTTCCCACGAAGGCCCAGATGACCAGCCCCATCACACAGTAGTCAACCATCCGCGACCGCGCCTGGACGGTGTGCCCGCCCGGCCCCTACCCCACGGAGCGCGGGGATCCGCGGATCCGCGCGCTCCGTCGGCGTGTCGGCATCACGACACGTATCGGTCGAGGAGGTCGAGGAGATCCCCGCCACGATGTTCTTGCGTGACGCGTTATGACGGAAGAACGTCGCAGTAGGACAATGCCGCAGTAGAGCAGCGTCGCAGTAGAGCACCCTCTCCTCGCCCCGCCCACGATCCACTCAGGAGGGTTACCCGACGTGCTGACCCGAAGCGCCCGCCTGTTCCGCCGGATCGCCCTGACCGTACTGGGTCTCGGCGTCCTCGGCCTCGGGATCGCGATGTTGGCGCTGCCGGGTCCGGGATTCCTCGTCGTGGCGCTCGGGTTCTTCATCCTGAGTCTGGAGTACGAGTGGGCGCGCAGCCGTTTCGAGCAGGCCCGACGCAAGGCCGCCGACCTCGCCGATCAGGCGGCCGCGAACCGGTTCTCGTCGGCGTTCACGATTCTGTTCGCGCTGGGGATGATCGCTGCGGGAATCGCGTGGATCGTGGTCGACACCCTTCCCGCGTCCTCCGGGTGGTCCGGCGGAAGCCTGATCCTCAGTGGGCTCGTCATCCTGACCACCATGATCGTGAGTCTCTGGCAGACGAAGGAGGCCCGCGATGCCGGCCGGCCCACGCCCGCCGAACTCCTCGCCCGGCGGGAGCTGGAGAAGAGTCGATCCTGATGGGCGAAAATCTACTGGCCCTGGGTGACCTGATTGATTCCGAGTACGTGCGGCTGGGCGTACACACACTTGTACAGGGCCGCGCGGTCGGCGGTCGACGCCTTCGCGACGTCGTACCGCAGCGGATAGATCCGGCTGGTGGCCAGCTGGTTGCGGTCCTTCGGCAGCTGGATGGCCCTGCCCACCGAGGGGCACGCGGCGCGCACCGCGTCCTTCTGCGCCTCGGTGGCTCCCGGGGCGAAGTACACGACGGCCTCCTGTTGCGGCGGCGGCCCGTCCAACGTCGCGTAGATCCCGAAAACGATCAGGCCGATGGTGGCGAGTACCGCCACGACGACCATCGTCCGGCGCCGAGGGTCGGCCAGGTAGCGAGCGGCACGGGCGGCAGCAGGTGACGACGGTGGGGCCACGTGGTGAGTCCTGTCACATCGGGGAAGGAAATCTGGTCCGGACGACGGCTGGAGCACCGCCATGACCGGACCCCCAACGTAGTCCGCCGAGCGGGTCCGTAAGGTAAACGCCCTCATGAGGCTTAGCGACCTCCGCCACGGGTGACCGCCGGCCCGCCGCTGCGCGGCGTGCTCGTACCGGTTCACCGTCGACCGGCGGCGCTGTGCCCGCGATCGCGCCCAACGGCGGGCGACCCCGATGACATCGACCTCGATGATCATCAATTATTCGACGATCATCGATCCAGCGATGATCACAACCAGTGGACCATGGGAGCGAGGAACAGGTCGTGCCATCCCTGATCGAGGACTACGCGCTGATCGGCGACACCCACTCCGCGGCGCTCGTGTCGCGCACCGGGTCGATCGACTGGCTGTGCCTGCCCCGATTCGACTCGCCGTCGTGCTTCGCCGCCCTGCTCGGCGACTCCGAGGCGGGCCACTGGAAGATCGCTCCCGTCGAGCCGGTCCTGGGCGTCAGCCGGCGCTACCGGGGCGACACGCTGGTCCTGGAGACGGACATGACGACCGCGTCCGGCACCGTGCGCATCGTCGACGCGATGTTTCCCCGCGCAGGCACGCACACCGTGCTCCGCCTGGTCGAATGCCTCGAAGGCGCGGTCYACCTGCGATCGGAGACCCGGTTTCGCTTCGACTACGGCTCCATCGTGCCGTGGGTCCGCCGGGTGGACGAGCACACCATGTCGGCGGTGGCCGGGCCGGATGCGGTCACCCTGCGGACGACCGCCCCGATGGAGGGGCACGACATGGCCACCTACGCCGACTTCCACGTCGCCGCCGGCCAGTCGGTACCGTTCTCATTGACCTGGACCCCCTCCCATCAGACTCCCCCGCCGTCCCACGACGTCCGGCGCATGATCACCCTCACCGAGGSGTGGTGGTCGGACTGGATGGCGGGCTGCACCTACGACGGCCAGTGGCAGCCGGCCGTCCGCCGGTCGCTGATCACCCTCAAGGCGCTCACCTACGCCCCGACCGGAGGGATCGTCGCCGCCGTCACGACCTCGTTGCCGGAGCACATCGGCGGCGTGCRCAACTGGGACTACCGGTACTGCTGGCTTCGGGACGCGACGATCACGCTGCTCGCCCTGCTCGACGCCGGGTTCACCAGCGAGGCGACCGCATGGCGGGAGTGGCTGCTGCGCGCGGTCGCCGGTGACCCCTCCCGGGTACAGATCATGTACGGCGTTGCCGGGGAACGCCGGCTGCCCGAATACGAGATCCCGTGGCTACCGGGGTACGAGAACTCCGCCCCGGTGCGGGTCGGCAACGCCGCCGTCGACCAGTTCCAGCTCGACGTCTACGGCGAGGTCCTCGACGCCCTGCATGTCGCGCGGGTCGCGGTCRCCAACCGTCGCCAGACCGTGCCTGGGCTGGCGCTCCCCGGCGGGCAGACCATCACCGAGAGCCATGCGGACGACTCCTGGCCGCTGCAGACCAAGCTGATGGACTTCCTCGAGACCGGCTGGCGGAAGACCGACGAGGGCATCTGGGAGGTGCGCGGCCCCCGCCGCCACTTCGTCCACTCGAAGGTGATGGCCTGGGTCGCGGCCGACCGGGCGGTACGCGGGATCGTTGAGTCCCGGCTACCGGGCCCTGTCGACCGCTGGTCGGCGCTGCGGGACGAGATCCACGCGGAGGTCTGTACCCGTGGGTTCGACTCCGAACGCAACACCTTCACCCAGTTCTACGGCTCCAAGGAACTCGACGCGGCGCTGCTGTACATGCCGCTGGTGGGGTTCCTGCCCGCCACCGACCCCCGCGCCGTGGGAACAGTCGCCGCCATCGAGCGGGAGCTGATGGAGGACGGGTTCGTCCTGCGGTATCCGACGGCCGAGGACGGCGCGGTCGACGGACTGCCCGCGGGCGAGGGCGCCTTCCTGGCCTGCACCTTCTGGTTGGCCGACAACTACGCCCTGTCCGGGCGGGTCCACGAGGCTCAGGAACTGTTCGAACGCCTGCTGTCGTTGCGTAACGACGTCGGGCTCCTCGCGGAGGAGTACGACCCCAGGCTGGGCCGGATGACGGGCAACTTCCCGCAGGCGTTCAGCCACGTCCCCCTGGTCAACACCGCGCGGACGCTCACCGACGCGCTGCGCGGCACACCGCGCTCGCGCACCGACCGGGCCCACCCGCCCGGCCACTTCTTCGGCTGAGCCCGCGGGACACCCGACTGACTACCGGCTCGTAACATACCGTGCACGCCGATACTGGATTCGTACGATCGGCGTGATCGGGATTCACGTTTTCGACGGACGGACAGGGGACGGGCGTGGTAGGTCGCATCGCGGTGATCGGCGGTGGAATTCTCGGGCTGGCGGTCGCCCGTCGGCTCGGGCAGGTCGAACCGGGATCGGCCGTGACGGTGTTCGAGAAGGAACAGGACATCGCCCGGCATCAGACCGGCCGCAACAGCGGCGTCGTCCACGCCGGTCTCTACTACGTCCCAGGTTCGCTCAAAGCGACCCTGTGCCGCCGTGGGGTCGGGCTGCTGCGGGAGTTCTGCGCCACGCACCGCATCCGGTACGACGAGTGCGGCAAGATCGTGGTCGCCGTCGACAACAGCGAGCTCGAACGGTTGGCCGAGATCGAGAAGCGGGCGACGGCGAACGGCGTACCGCGGACCCGGATGCTCGACGCCGACGAGCTGCGGTCCGTCGAACCCCACGCCCGCGGGGTCGCCGCCCTGCACTCACCCACCACCGCCATCGTCGACTATCCCGGGGTCGCGCGGGCCCTGCGTACCGAAATCGTCGCCGCTGGCGGGGCCGTGCGCACCGGAGCCGAAGTGATCGGGGTGGAGGATCGTCCAGCCGGCGTCCACCTTCGCCTCACGGTCGCCGGAACCGCGCGCGCGCGGCCCAACGGCAATCACGAGATGGCGTCCCGCAACGGTGGCCGGGTCGCCGTCGTCTCCGAAAGCGTCGGGCCGTTCGACCTGCTGATCTCCTGTGCCGGGCTGCAGTCGGATCTGGTGGCGACACTGACCGGCGAGGACGCCTCCCCGCAGATCGTTCCCTTCCGGGGCGACTACTGGCTGCTGCGCCCCGAGCGGCGTGGCCTCGTCCATGGGCTGATCTATCCGGTTCCGGATCCGCGATATCCCTTCCTCGGTATCCATCTCACCAAGCGCATCGACGGGGAGATCCTGGTCGGGCCGAACGCGGTGCTGGCCACTGCCCGAGAGGGGTACACGGTCGGCACCGTCCAGGGCGCTGACCTGCGACGGACGCTCGCCTGGCCGGGGTTCCACAAGATGGCGAAGACCCACTGGAAGACCGGCGCCAAGGAGATGCTGCGCACGGCGAGCAAGCGGGCCTTCGTCGCCGAGGCCCGGCGCTATGTCCCCGAGCTGCGGGCCACCGACGTGGTTCGTGGCCCCGCGGGAGTCCGGGCCCAGGCCGTCGCCCGCGACGGTAGCCTCGTCGACGACTTCGTCCTGTCCCACAACGGGCGGGTCGTGCATGTCCGTAACGCGCCATCTCCCGGCGCGACGGCGTCGTTGGCGATCGCTGAGCACATCGTCAGCAAAATCGTTCCTGAACGGGCCAGCTGACCGGCCTGAGAAACCGACAAGCCCGAGATTGACAATCCCGCGGCAACCCGTGCATCAAACCCGACGCGGCCGCCCACCAGGCCACGGCAGACGCTGGGATGGGCGAAGCCGGTCGAGGTTTTCAACGATTTACTGGCGAAGCACGCGTCGCCGTGACCGCTTGATTCCACACAGGTATTGGCGGCTCTCCGCAGTTCAAACCAGTCGTGGAAGTCGGACAGCTCCC
>NZ_MRUJ01000182.1:0-4998 GCF_002099325.1 Frankia sp. KB5
CTCTCGCCAGCAGGCGCCCGGAACTCTAAAACCTCAACCATGATTGAAGTCAAGGCCCCCGGACAGTGGGGCGAGCTGCTGTACGGGCGATACACGGGAAAGATGAGCGACTCGGCCCGGGGCCGCTGCGACAGCATCCCGAACGCCACTTCTCGGCTCCGTTGACCTCAACCATGGTGGAGGTTGCAGGCTCTGTGAGGTCACCGCCCGTCACCAGATGCAGCAGGGCGCTTCGAGGGAGAGTAAGGATGCCAGCACTGGCCGCGCCCACCCAGGGGCCGGAACTCAGCCGGACGGCAACCCGGGTGGTCCTCGTCGGGCTCCTGGCCGGTGTGTTCATGTCCGCTCTGGACAGCACGACCATGGTCAGGTAGTTGGCTGCTTGACGCTGCCTCCGGCCCTGGCCAGCGGTCCCAGCTGGTCCAGCGCGCGCAGCGTCGCGTCGGCGTCGGTGATGGTGAGCAGCCCGAACAGGGCGCGACGGACACCACGAGCGCGCAGCCTCTCGAGCGTGGCCTCGTCGGGATCCATGAGCGGAACGGTCACCGGTGGCGTCGCCACCCCGGCCCGGTCCGCCTCCTCGGCCAGCTCGTCCAGGCCTTGGATCAGCTGGTCGACCGGAAGGGGTGGAGTGAGCCAGCCGTCGCGCCCGGCGATGATCCGGCGGAAGGTCGTCGGGCCCCATCCCCCGATCCAGACCGGCGGATACGGTCGCTGCACAGGCTTGGGCCACTGGAAGACCGGATCGAAATCGACGAAGCGACCGTGGAACTCCGCCTCCTCGGTGGTCCAAAGCGCCTTCACCGCGGCCAGCCGCTCCCGCATCAGCGCCATTCGAGTCGCCGGGTCGGTGCCGTGGTTGCGCATCTCCTCACGCAGCCAGCCGGCGCCGACGCCGAGTTCGAAACGGCCCTCGCTGACCAGGTCCAGGCTGGCCGCTTCCTTCGCCAACAGGAGCGGGTCCCGCTGGACCACGAGCGCGACCGCGGTGCCCACGCGCAACCGGGTGGTCGCGGTCGCCGCGGCCGTCAGACTGACGAAAGGATCAAGATTTCGGTAGTAGTCGCGGGGAATCTCGCCAAGCTCGGGGTGCGGTGTCTCCCGTCGGGCGGGGATGTGGGTGTGCTCGGTGACGAACAGTGATTCGAAGCCGCGCTCCTCGATCACCCGGGCGAGCTGAGCAGGCCTGATCTGTTCGTCAGTGACCGCGGTGAAGATCCCGATATCCATGCGTCGCACCGTAGAGTCTGCCATCAGTGTCAGGGTCAAGAGCGAGGGCTGGAGGCTGGTCCTGATGTTGATCGGCGAGCTGTCGACACAAACCGGCGCCAGCGTGCGGTCCTTGCGCCATTACGAGAAGAACGGACTGCTCGTGGCGGAGCGCGGCGCCAACGGCTACCGCCATTTCCCGGAGTCCGCGGTGGAGACGGTGGCCCGGATCCAGGTGCTGCTCGGCGCCGGACTGTCGGTGGCGACGATCCGCCAGGTGCTGCCCTGCACCATCGACGCGACGCCGCGGATCGTGCCGTGTGCCCAGCTGTCGGCGACACTGCGCCGCGAGCTGGACCGGCTGGAGCTACAGGCCGCGTACCTCGATCGCGCACGTTTCCTGATCTCGACGATGCTCGCGGCCTGAGCGCCACAGGAAGTAGCCGGGCCTCCGGGGCGCAGAACCCGTCAGCCGCCGATACTAGTGGACCTAACGCACCACGATAAGAACCGGTCAATCTTGGTTGCTGGCCCTGAAATCACCGTCCGGCCGGTCGCCACACGTGCCCCGAACAGGGACGATGCTCGGTGACCACGCCGACCGGAACATCGCCTACCGGGTAGAACACGTGTTCCGAACACCTGGCGGTTCCGGGCACTTCCGGGCTTCCTGGTGACCGTGCGCGTTGGGCACCGTGGTCGCGTCCACCCYCCTCTTCCGCCTCTGAATGTGCCCGTGCTCGGGTCGCGGTCGCGCCGAGGAGGGGTGATGGTCAGAACGTCCGCACCCGGGGGCGATGTACCCGCGGTCAGTGCGGCTGATCGAGCTGACTGGCGACGAGCGGGAACTCTGCCTTCAGGAGCGTTGCCAGTTGCTCCTGAAGCTCGCGCAGCGCGGTCGTGGCGATGCGCCACACGATTGACCAGTCGACCTCGAAGTACGCGTGAACAGCGATGTTGCGGAAGCCCGTGACGGACCGCCACGGCACATCCGGCCAGCGGTCGCGGATCTCGGGCGAGACTCGACCGGCTGCCTCGCCGATCACCAGGAGCTTCTGCAGAACGGCGCTCTGGATCAGGTCGCTCGCCAGGAAGGCGGCCTCGTCGACGTCCTGGACGAACGTCGTCGCGGCAGCCGCCGCTTCGATCATGTCGACGAGGTAGAGCTCGTCACGCCGCATAGAGGACCCGAGCCTCCGCGAGTACCCGGTCGCGGATGACCCACTTCAGCCGGGACTTGGGTACCAGGTCGACGTGCCGACCGACGATCTTTTCGAGCTCGTCCCGAAGATCGACGATCTCGAAGCCAAGCTTCGAGTCGGGCGCCAGCACATACAGCAGGTCGACGTCCGAGGAGTCGGTGTCGTCGCCACGAGCCACCGAGCCGAAGACGGAGAGCTCGGCGACCCCGTAGCGTCGGCACACCTCGGCGATCCGGCTGTCACGAAGGTCGACGGTCACCTCGCCATTATCGCCTCCAGGCAGCCACGACCGCACGGCTCGGACACCGCCTCCAACGAGGTGACCTGACCCCGTCCGAGGAACAAGAAGGCCGGGGCGACCAGCGGTGCGCCCAAGAGATCACCTTCCGGACGGGTCACGCGGCACACGTCCGGGGCTACGAATTCTTGTTCGGGGAGGTAGCGCGTTAGCCAACTGGCGGCATCTCATGCCAGGGTGACCATTCGGACCAGGCTTCCCAGTTGGGACGGTCATCGTCGGCGAGCCAGTTCCATGCGTGGGGCTTTGCGACCGGCCCCGCTCGGGGCGGCCGCGGCGGATCAGCGAGCTGGAGCGCGCCGAGCTGACCCGTCGCGGCCTGACCGGGGACATCTCGGCCTCCAGCGTGCGACGGATCCTCGCGGAGCATCCGGTCAAGCCCTGGCGCTACCAAAGCTGGATCTTCCCGCGGGACCCGGAGTTCACCGCGAAGGCCACCGTCGTCCTCGACCTTTACCAGGGCCAGCCGCTCGGCCCGAACGACCGGGTGATCTCCGTGGACGCCAAGCCGTCCATCCAGGCCCGCGCCCGGATCCACCCGACCGCTCCACCCGCCCCGGGGCGGGTCATCCGGGTCGAGCACGAGTACGAACGCCACGGCGCGCTCGCCCTGCTCGCCGCGCTCGACGTCCACACCGGACAGATCACCGCCACTACCCCGCCGACGAGCGGCATCGCCCCGTTCATGGCCCTGCTCGGCCAGATCATGGCCCAGGACCGGTACAAGAAGGCGGACCGAGTGTTCGTCATCGTCGACAACCACTAAGTTCTGCGCGAACCGCTGGTCCGATCTCTTCGACCTGCCTGTTCTGCCTTCCACCCACAAGCCGGATCGATCGATCAAACCTATTTGCCCAGGTCAGATGCCAACTACACGGCGTAGTGGACCATGTGTACCAGCATCCGAACCGTTTGATCTTGGTTGCTGGCCCTGAATTTACTGTCCGACCGGTCGCTACCCGGGCTCTCACCAGGAAGGATGCCCAGTGACCGCACCGGTCACTATGTCATCTAGCGAATCGAACACATGTCCCGAACTCCTAGTGGTGTCGGACGCTTCGGCCCGTCTCGCGACCGTGATCGTGGGTGTCGTGGTTGGGTCGACGGTTTGTGGTCGGGTTCGGGAGATGTGATGCGCCGTGAGGTCGCACTGAGCGCGATATGACCCGGTCTGGTCAGGCGACGTCGAGCCAGGCGCGGAGAGCCTGGCGGATGACATCGCTGGCGTTGGTGTGCTCGGCTTGGGCGCGGGCGCTGAGCGCGGCGCGCAGTTCGGGGTCGAGGCGGACGGGGACCACCTCGCCCGGGGCGGAGCCGAGGGGCCGGCGTCCGCCGCGGCGGTGGAGGTGGGCGACGTCGTAGCCGGTCTCGGCCTCGGCGGCCAGGTCCTCGACCAGCTCGTCGGTCACGGGTACGCCGCCTGCCGTCCGGCGGGCGGTCTCCTTGTTCGTCATCGTGCGCTCTCCTTGGTCACGGCAGGAGATCCCGGTATTGGGAACGCATCCGCATGGCATGAATGATCAGTTCCGTGCCGTCGTCGAGGAGCAGGACGACGATCTCCAGCAGGTTGCCCGCCCCGCCCGGGCCGAGCCGCAGTTCACGCCAGGGTGGCCCGTCGTCGTCCAGCGAGTAGGCGACGACGTACCGCTCGGCGGCGTGGAGGATGTCCGCGTCGGCGACGCCATGCTTACGGGCCGACCGATGGATCTCCACCCATCAATCGTAATACGAAACGGGCTGGCACTCGCAGAGCCCGAAGGGTGGTTTCGGGTGGGGCCTGCCCGTCGATGCACTGTGGCGCCGGACCGCAGTGGCGACCCAGGGCTCAGCAAGGCCGCTCGCCGCCGCCCAGGGGCGACCGAGCCGCCTCAGCCCAGTTCAGGGCACGTGTACCACAGCAGACGGACTCATAACGGAGATGGCCACACCGGACGAGGACGCCTCCAGCAAGCCGGCGGTACCGAGCGAATGCCGAAACAGCATGTTCCTCCAGATATCCGCGGAGCGGCACGCTACGCCGCGTCCGGAGCGACGGGTCGGTTGGAGCACGTCGATCACGTTGCGCGCTCTCCAGAGGCCTGCGCTGCTGGAAGGCTCTTGACGAGAAAACTCGTCTGCTCGGCTTCCTCGCGTTCCACGCCATCCTGATCGACCCAGGTCCAGCGATCGACATAGCGTTGCACCCGCACGACGTAGCCGAGTCGCCGGTAGAGGCGGGCGGCCTCGGGGTTGTCGGCAGCCACACCAAGACCGACCGTCCGGCTGCCATGCGCTGCGACCAGCATCTCG
>NZ_MRUJ01000183.1:0-1715 GCF_002099325.1 Frankia sp. KB5
GTGGACAGTACCGAACGCCTCGGCCGGCACCGGTGGAAAGTCGAGAGAACCCTGGCCTGGCTCGGTGGCTACCGCCGCCTGAGCCCGCGTTACGAACGTAACGGCTACAACTTCCTCGGGTTCCTCTGCCTGGCTGCCGCGATCACCTGCTGGAAGAAGCTCCCACGCTCGACGTAAGACACGCTCTAAGAACCGTTTGATCTTGGTTGCTGGCCCTGAAATCGCCGTTCGGCCGGTCGCTACCCGGGCCCTGACCAGGGGTGATGCCCAGTGACCGCGCCGAGGTCTACATCATCTAGCGAATCGAACAGGCGTTCCGCATACCTGGCGGTTCCGGGCGCCTCGGCCCGCATCGTGACCGTGATCGTCGGTGTGGTGGTCGCGTTGACGTTCCTCTTCGGGTTCGGGAACAGCCTCGCGCTCGGGGTGCGGATGGGGGTCCCGATCTGGGTGGCGCCGTAGTCGCACCAGCGGTGGACCTGTCCGTGGTCGCGCTGCTAGAGCGCCGGTCAGGTAGCCGTATGTGAGCTGTGGTAGGCGGCACCGGTCGGCGGGTGTCATGTGCCCGTCTTGATCGGAAGGTGCTGGCTGATGCGTCCTGGGATATGGGCTCCGCCGGTGGAGCCCTCGACCGCGGAACAGACTGTGATCAGGCTGGTGCGGCGGGCGAAGCTGTTCGTGTTCCTGCGCCGGTATCGCCACGAGCTGTTCGACGAGGCGTTCCAGACCGAGCTGGCCGAGGTCTACCGCGACAGTCCGAAAGGGCAGCCGGCGCAGTTGGCGTTGGCGCTGATCCTGCAGGCCTATACCGGTGTCTCCGACGACGAGGTGATCGAGGCGACGGTGATGGACCGGCGTTGGCAGCTGGTTCTGGACTGTCTGGACACCGACCGGTCTCCCTTCTCCAAGGGCACCCTGGTGGGCTTCCGCGCCCGGCTGATCGGCGCCGGGTGGGACCGGCGGCTGGTCGAATGCACCGTCGAGATCGCCACGGTGACGAAGGGCTTCGGGCCGCGGGCGTTACGCGCAGCGTTGGACTCCAGCCCGCTGTGGGGTGCCGGCCGGGTGGAGGACACCCCGAACATGATGGGACACGCCCTGCGCAAGGCCCTGGGTGTGATCGCGGCTCAGCAGGGGTGGGGGCGGGCCGAGGGAACCAGGGTCCTGGCCGGCCAGGCCGGGGCACCGGTGCTGGCCGGGTCCAGCCTCAAAGCCGCGTTGGACGCCGACTGGGACGATCCCGACGAGCGGGACCGTGCCCTGGCGGTGGTGCTGGCCGCCCTGGAGGCGGTGGAGACCTTCGTGGCCGCCCAGCCCGCCCCGGAGGCGGCCGAAGCCGCTGTCGCGGTGGCCCGTCAGGTCCGCGACCAGGACGTCGAGGTCACCACGGCCGGGACAGCGCGGCTGCGCCGCGGGGTCGCCAAAAACCGGCGGATCAGCGTGGAAGACCCGGACATGGCCCACGGCCGTAAGTCCCGCTCCGTCCTGGTCGACGACTCTGCTGCTTAATTCGGCTGGGTGTCGTTGGTGCGGCATGATCTCCTCTGCGGTCCTGGTCGTGTCGTGGGCTGCGGGAGGTGGAGTGCATGTCGTTGCAGCCGAAGGGGCTGCCCGAGATCCCGGCGCAGACCGTGGCGGTCGCCCGGGCGGCGTTCCCGCGTGGGACGTTGGCGATGCGGCTGCGGGACCGGCTGGCCGAGGTGTTGGTCGATGAG
>NZ_MRUJ01000184.1:0-5619 GCF_002099325.1 Frankia sp. KB5
AACGGCTACAACTTCCTCGGGTTCCTCTGCCTGGCTGCCGCGATCACCTGCTGGAAGAAGCTCCCGCACTCGACGTGAGACACGCTCTAATCTCCCTTRCAAGGAACCRCCGTCGCCTACGCGCCCAGAACACCGCCATGCGCGCCCATCGGCGCTCACGACCGACACACGAGTACCACTTGCCATGTGTGACCAAGGGGTGGTACCGGTTGTGCTGGCGTACGCGCGTGCGCTGCTGACCGGGTCGGAGCAGGGGCGGACCRCCTACCTGGCGGCGGATCTCCGGGACCCCGGGCTCATCCTCGATGCCGCCGAGCTCCGCGGCGTGCTCGACTTCCACCGGCCGATTGCGCTGTTCCTCGTCGCGGTCCTGCACTTCCTGACCGGCGCCGACCAACCGCGTGCGCTGGTGCGCAGGCTGCTGGACGGTCTGCCGTCCGGCAGCTACCTGGTCGTGTCCCACGCGACCGGCGACCAGGCACCCCCAGGGGTCGGCGCGATCGTCGAGACCTACGCGACCACGGCCGCGCCGCTCGTTCTCCGCGGCCTCGCGGACGTCTGCCGCTTCTTCGACGGGACGGATGTCCTCGACCCGGGCGTGGTGCGCCTACCGCTGTGGAAGCCGGACACGCCACCCACGGACCCGGAAACCGTCTGAGTCTACGGCGGTGCAGGACGGAAGCCCTGACCGCTCGCGGCGGCTCCGGATGGCCCAGTGCAAGACCGGATGGCATCTCGACGACGAACCCCTTCCCGACCCGGATCCGCCGTCCGACGACGCCAAGGCACTTGCCGTGCTGCGGGCGGACCTGGAGGAAGCCCGCGGTGAGGTCCTGGCGGCCGGCGACCTCGGGCAGGTCGGCGAGATCGACGAACTGATCGGCCAGGTGGACCGGGAACTGTCAGATCTGGGCGTGCGGGGCCGGATCGCGCCGGCCGACCGGGACCGGCCGCGCCGCGTCCGCTCGACCCGTCGTCGCCAGGATGCCCCCGATCTGCCCCGGCTGCCCGTTGAGCGGCGCACGGTCGGGCGGACGTTCACCGCGCCGGACGGGACGGTGTGGCGGCCGTCGATGTTCCTGACCCTGACCTGTGCCTCGTACGGGCGGGTGCACTCCGACGGCACGCCGGTGGACCCGGCCTCCTACGACTACCGGCAGGCGGCACGGGACGCGATCCACTTCCCGAAGCTGCTGGATCGGTTCTGGCAGAACCTGCGCCGCGCGGTCGGCTGGGATGTCCAGTACTTCGCCGCGCTGGAACCCCAACGGCGTCTCGCCCCGCACCTGCACGCCGCGATCCGCGGCACCATCCCGCGGACCATGCTGCGGCTGGTGGCGGCAGCCACCTACCACCAGGTCTGGCGGCCAGCGACGGACCGGCCGGTCTACGACGATCAGCATCTGCCCGTCTGGGACGACACCATCGGCGCCTACCTCGACCCCGACGCCGGCGACCCGCTGCCCTCGTGGGATGCGGCGCTCGACGCGATCGGTGAGGACGACGAACCCGCGCACGTCGTGCGGTTMGGTCCGCAACTCCAGGCGGACGGGGTGACGGCGAACTCGGTGAACACCGGCCGGATGATCGGCTATCTCACCAAGTACCTGACGAAGACCCTCGACACCTGTCACGAGATCAGCAGTGACCGGCAGCGGGCGCATGTGGAGCGGCTCGCCGATGCCCTGCGCTACGAACCCTGCTCCCCGACCTGTGCGAACTGGCTGCGCTACRGCATCCAACCCCGCAACCCCCGGCGCGGCCTCACCCCCGGACGGTGCACCGGCAAAGCCCACCGGCGCGAAACCCTCGGCTTCGGCGGCCGGCGGGTGCTGGTCTCCCGCCGCTGGTCTGGCAAGACCCTCACCGACCACCGTCGTGATCGGGTCGTCTTTATCCGCCAGCAGCTCGCGGCACTGGGCGCCACTGGCACCGGACCGGCCGCGCCCGAGGACGATCCGACCCGCATCGCCTGGACGCTGCTACGCCCCGGGGACCCGGCCGCACCCCGCCGCGAACATCTGATCTTGCATGCCATCGCCCAACGGCACGCCTGGCGCGCACAGCTCGGAATCGGCACCGAGGAAGGGGCCGGCGGGGATTCGGCAACAGGGCCGCCGCTGGCGGACGCAGCCTGACCCCACCCCGGCAAGCCCCTGGAGAGCCTGCGTGACCAAGCTCCTGCTCACCCCGACGGAAGCCGCTGACCTGCTCGGCGTCAGCCGCAGCACCGTCTACGAACTGCTGAACAGCGGCGACCTCGAATCCGTCCGCATCGGCCGTGCCCGCCGGATCCCCTCCGCCTCGCTGCTCGCCTTCGTCCACCGGCTCCGCGGCCTCGACGACGGACAGGCAGCATGATCACCCTCACTGGCCGTCGGGCGGGGGCAGGTCGGGGCGGTGTTCGGCAATCCATGCCTCCACATCGACGGTCCGCCAGATGTGACCGGCGGCCAGGGAGGCATACGGCGCGGGGAACGACGGGTCTTCCTTCAGAAGCTGGTTCACCCGCGTCCGCCCGACCCCCAACCGGCGGGCGATCTCCGCCGCTCCCATGAGCGGTTGCGTCATACCCCGCAATCTACTGGACGACCGTCCAGCGCCACGTGTACCGTGGATGTCGCTGGACGGTCGTCCAGTCGCGTTGAGGCGGTTCCGGCCGAGTGCGGCAACACCCGACCGGAACCTTGGCCCCTTCCTGCGCGAACAGGAGAGAGACCCATGCCCATCTTCCCGTCCGACGCCCCGGATCCCGACCGAACCCCCGGCGGAGACGTGCCGCTGATCGTGGCCAGCATCGTCCGGCCCGGCGTCTATGCGCTGACGCTGCGTCCTGGTGCTGATGCCCGCGAGATCGCCGAGGTCCTCGCCTGCATGCCGGTCGACGCCTTCCTGACCGAGCACGTCGGCGACATCGACCTGACCATGGTCTTCCGGACAGTGCCCGACGGCAGGGAACCTGATCCCACCGGGGGCGTCACCCCGACGGCACCGGCGGCGGCACGCGGAACCCGCCCGTAGCGGTTCTTCTGCCCCACCCATTTTTCTTCCGTTCTCTGGTGGCGCCTCAATCTGTCGGGGCGGTGGACGGGTCCAGGGTCGGCCATAGGCCGATCGCGTAGCGACGCGATAGCGCCCTGGACGCGGCCGGCGACCCGGCAGACCATCCCAGCGCCAGAGAACGGAAACCCCAACTCGCGCCGGACCACGCGACTCGCGACCCGCGCCCGTTCTTTCGGCAAGGAGCCAGAACCACCATGCCCACCAACACCCCACGGCGGGTGACCCTCATGCAGGCGCTGCATGACCACCTCGACCGCGCCGACCGCGGCCAGGGACGCGGTTACCCGCAGTCGGACGGAGAGACCAAGTTCGCCTGCGACATGGAAGACAGCCCCTACGGCTGCCCATGGTGCGACGCCGTCGAATGGCCCGACGGCAACCCCCTGGACGTGGCCTGATGGCCGAGGGTAAGGGCAGCAGACGCGGCAACGGCGAAGGCTCGATCTACCGGTACCGCAACGGTTGGGCCGGTCAGATCAGTATGCCGGACGGCACCCGGCCGACGTTCTACGGCAAGACGAAGGACGACGTCCGAGGGAAGATCATTGCCGCGCTCCGGGCGGTGCAGGACGGGGTGCCGCTGGTCACGACACGGATGACGGTGGCCGAATATCTCGATCAGTGGGTGACCATCGTTCTGCCTTCCCGCGTGGTCGCCGGAACGCTCGCCGAGTCAACGGCCGAGTCGTATGCCGATCAGGTCCGGCTGCATATCACGCCGATCCTCGGCCGTCACGAGCTGCGCAAGCTGTCCACCGCGCACGTCCGCCACTGGATGACGCGCAAGCTCACGGAACCGTCGTCCGCGGGTCTGGCGCAGTGCGCGGCCTGGGAGGCTGAGGCGGCCCGCAAGGCGGCAGAACGCGCGAAAGAGAAGAAGACTCGCCCGGCTCGACGCGCGACAGCACAGAAGAAGGCTCCGGCACCGAGCGAACGCAAGCCCGTCAAGCCGCTGTCGGCCCGGTCGGTGCGCTACCTGCTGGTGATCCTCACCGCGGCGTTGAATGACGCGGTCCGGGAGGAACTGCTGACCCGGAACGTCGCCGCTCTCGTCCAGCCGCCGAGGAAGGCCGATGCGCCGATACGGGCGCTCACCGAGGAAGAAGCCCGTCGGGTTGTCGCGGTCGCGCTCGTGGACCGGATGTCCGCGCTGTGGCTGGTGCTGCTGGCGCTCGGGCTGCGCAAGGGGGAAGCGCTCGCGCTGCGCTGGGATGCGCTCGACCTTGATGCGGGCACGGTCGCCGTGGTGCGCAAGCAGCGGCGTCGCAAGGCGGGAATTGATCCGGAGACCGGCCGGCAGCGCTGGGAACTCGTCGAAGAGGAAGCCCTGAAGACGAAGGGTTCAAAGGCGGTTCTCGCACTGCCCGACATGGTCGTCACGATGCTCCGTGAGCACCGGTGGCGGCAGGACGACGCGAAAGCCGACCTCAGCGCCAAAGCGGACCAGGCGGAAARGGACCTGGCGGCGCTGGCCGCGCAGAACCTCCCCGAGGGGGTGTCCGGGACTCCGGCGGACCTGAAGGTCATCCGGTGGGAAGACCCCGGACTGGTGTTCACTACCGCACTCGGGCGGAAGGTCGACCCGCGCAACGTCAACCGGTGGTGGGACGCGGTGTGTGAGCGGGCTGAGGTGCGGCACACCCGCGTGCACGATCTCCGCCACACGGCGGCGACGATGCTGTTCCGGGCCGGCGTCGACCTGAACGAGATTCGCGCGCTTCTGCGTCACACCCGCCTTGGCACCACCGCGGACATCTACGTTGACGTTCTGGCGGACGTCCGGCGGGGGACGGCCCGCAGCATGGACGACATCCTCACCCGGCTCCGGAACCCGACCACCGCTACGGAGAGTGAGGCAGACGAGGGTGCCGCCTGAGTCGTCCCGCAGTACCGTTCGCCAACTGCAGTATGAACTGCAGTACACGAGGTCTTGAAAGCGGCAGAGCCCCGCACCTTGGATGGGGGTGCGGGGCTCTGGCCTGTCTCAACCGTGCGTGCGCTCGGCAACGCACCACAAACATCCCCAACCACCGTGGCCGATGCGGTTRCACATCGCGCACACGTTCACGCTCCTCGGCCCAGCGTAATCGCTGTGCCCGCCTGCAGGGCGTACATCCGAGCCCTGCTGCACGAACTCTGCTGGCTGGGAAACATCGAGACCCCGTAGCGTGTGGACGCTGCGGGGCCCCGACCTGCCTCAACCAGGCGTGYACCGCAGGAGAATCGAACTCCCGAACCTCCCAGCGGGGACAAAGGAGGTGAGCCGACCGGCGCTGCCTCTCAGGCTACCCGATGYCAAGCCGCGCCCCTGTCTCGCCATAGCTGCACGGGCCGCCGCTCCTGGACGTCCGATCCTGGGCGGCTCGAGGCGGCGGGCGTGCCTGAGGACGTCGCCTTCGCGACCAAGCCCACCCTCGCCCGACAGATGATCGAGCAGGCGCTCGACTGAACCGCCCCGGGGCTGGTGGAGGCTCTTGACCTTGGAAGGATGAGAGCCGTGCCGGGGCTGTCAAGTTAGCGGTGTAACGGGTGATGTTGGACTACTTGGGGACCACT
>NZ_MRUJ01000185.1:0-9754 GCF_002099325.1 Frankia sp. KB5
CCCACCGATCCCGCCGCGCCGGCCCCGCCTGCACGGCCCACAGCCACGCCCACGAACCGCCACCTACAGCAAGATCCCTAAACCAGGTGAATGCTTACCAACCACCTGCTGGATTTCGGCCACCGCGGGCTCGTCGAGACCCTCGACGCGTTGTTCACGGCCGGGCTGAGAGCGGTGGGAGCCGGACGCGACGCGGACGAGGCGTGCAAACCGGCCATGGTCCCRCTCGGCGGGGGCCGGCGGGTCCTGGTCTCCTCGTTCGGCCTGTCCTCCAGCGGCATTCCACGGACGTGGGCCGCGGCCCCGGGCCGGGCCGGCATCGACGTCATCCCCGAACTGTCGGACGCCACCGCCGAGGAGGTGACCGCCCGCGTCCGGCGGGCGAAGCGCCCCGGTGACCTCGTCGTCGCCTCCGTCCACTGGGGATCCAACTGGGGCTATGACGTAGACGACGACCAGATCCGCTTCGCCCGCCGGCTCATCGATGGCGGTGTCGACGTCGTGCACGGGCATTCGTCGCACCATCCGCGTCCCGTCGAGGTGTACCGGGACCGGCTTGTCCTGTACGGCTGTGGCGACTTCATCAACGACTACGAGGGCATTACCGGCTACGAAATGTACCGGGACGATCTGCGGCTGGCGTACTTCGTCTCCGCCGGGGTCTCCGTCGATCCGCCCGGCGCGACGCTGACCGGCCTGCGGATGGTGCCCCTGCAGACACGGCGGATGCGGTTGTGGCGCGCCGCACCCGAAGACGCCGGGTGGCTACGGGGGGTTCTCACCAGGATCAGCCGTGGCTTCGGGACACGGTTCGATCTCAACGCGCCCGGCGTGCTGTCGCTGCGCCAGCCATGAGCGAACCCTCGATGGTGCGCTCCAGCGCTTCGACAGCCTCGGCCAGCGACGAAGGCCGGAAGGTCAGGACCGGTCCGTCAGGCACGCTCACGCCGGCGTGAGGGCACCAGCCGGCTGAGCACGTCGAGTTCCGCCAGCCACAGCTGCCCCAACCGGGCGTGGTTCGGCACGCTGGCACTGGCCACGAACGTGAGACCGACCCGCTCGTCGATGCCAAGCATGGCGACGGCCAGATGCTGACGTCCGACGAGTAGTTGGCCCGTGCCGACCAGCCCGGTCACCGCGCGTCCCGCGACAGCCAGCGGCCCGCGCATCGTCCGGACGTTGCTCGCCACCAGGGCCATCTTCCGGATCTGGGCCGGGTAAGCGGCGGCGCCCGCGAGCATGCGGGGCGAGGCGATCGTCGCCAGGGTGGAGAAGTGGTGACGTTCCACCACCCCCAGCCCGCCCTTCTTCATGCGACGGGTCTCCGCGGCGATCCACGCCAGTCGCCGGCCGGGGTCCGGCTCCCCGCAGGGAAGCGGGACACGCACGCCCGAGGAATAGTTCGACAGCACGTTCCGTTCGGCGGCGGTCCGGAAACTGATGGGCATCAGCGCGTGGATGGGCTGACGGTCCCGGCGCCATTCGGGAAGGGACCACGTCCGCAGCGCCCCGGCGAGCGCGGCGAGATAGACGTCGTTGACCGTGACATCGTGGTGGCGGGCCACCGCTCGCAGCGTGCCCAGATCGGTGGTGACCCAGGAATGTCGCGCCGGCCCGGCCGGCGGCCCGCCCCAGGCGTCGAGGGCGCGGGTGGGCGCCAGGCAACGCAGCCCCCGGCCGACGAAACCCGCATAGTCCGAGGGCCGCGGCCGGCGGACAGCGGGAGGCAGACCGAGGTCGAGTTCGTCCTCCCCCCCGAAGAGCAGGTGCAGCGCCTGGTAGAGCGCGAAGCCGTCCTGCTGGATGTGGCTGGTCCGATACACCAGCACCGTGCCGGACGACCCCGGGGCGCGCAGCAGGTAGAGCATCCACGGCGACCGGCTGAGGTCGATCGGCTGGGCGGCAATGCGGTCGACGGCGGCACGCAGCCGCGCATCGCCGGCACCACCGTYGCCCCCGCCCACACCGCCAACACCGCCAACACCGTCGGCGGACGGTAGGTCCATGGCGACAACGTGGTCGTCGACGTTCAGGCCCGGACCGCGGACCCAGAGGGTCTCGTTCGCCGTCGAGCGGCGACCGGAGAACCGGACCGCGACAGTCTCGAGACGGTCGGTAAGCATCCGTGCCCGGGGGTCGCGCAGCCGCTCGGCGACGTGCGCACGCAGGTCCGCCAGCTCCAGCGGAGGGCCGTCGACGAACAGCAGCGCACCGACGTCCTGGAACTCCCCGGGATTGAGCCGGCTGAAGGCGAGGTAGGCCCGGTCACCCGAGGTCAGTGGACGAGCGTATGTCCGCTCGGGACCGGCCTTCGTGACCACGTCGAGCAGGGCCATCAGACGCTCCCCCACCCCGTCCTGGGGCGCGGAGCGCGGGCCTGGAAATCGGGCTGAACAACTTCACCAGATTGACGCGTCAACACGCCAAAGACACATGGGCCCATGTACCTATTACTCCTGATTCCGAGCAGGCCACCGGGGGTCTGTGTCGCACGTCTCCACGGAACAGACCCGAATGGGGAAAAGAACACCGTAGAGCACCATCACCAGCAACAATCAGATATGGCGTCGCCAGCGCAAGATAATGACACGTTTACGACATCACCACGAAAGGGCTATGGCACCGCTTCATCAGGCGCACCGAACAATGGCCGCCGGATCGCGTCCGCACGCCGCCCAGTTCGCACGCCGCCCAGGCACGCACGCCGCCCAGATCCGCACGCCTCCCAGTCCTCACCACGGCCGTCCAGGCAGCGAGCGAGCCAGTCGGCGGCCCTGACGAACTCGTGATCCGTCATGCTTGGGGGTACGGACGGGGCGGCCTCGTCGGCGCGGGGGTAAGACCCCAGGAAACGGATCTTCCGGCAGATCCGGTGCAGCCCCATCAGGGCCTCGCGCACCCGGCGGTCGCTGATGTGCCCTTCCGCGTCGATCGAGAAGCAGTACCGGCCCAGGCCCTCGCCGGTCGGCCGGGACTCGATCCGCATCAGGTTGGCCCCGCGAACGGCCCATTCCTGCAGGAGTTCCAGCAGCGCGCCCGGCTCGTCCGCGGCCGGCCACACCACGATGGACGTCTTGTCCGTGTTGGTCGGCGCGGTGGCGCGGCCTGGACGGCCGAGCAGGACGAAACGGGTGGTGGCGTCGGGGACGTCGTGGATGTCGGTCACGAGGGCCTCCAGTCGGTAGCGCCGTGCGGTGAACTCCCCGGCGAAGGCGCAGTCGAAGCGCCCCTCCCGCACCAGCCGGGCCCCCTCGGCGTTGGACGCGGCCGATTCCCACTCCGCGTACGGCAGGTGAGCCGCGAGCCAGCGGCGTACCTGGGCCCGGGCGACCGGGTGGCCGGTGACGGTCTTGACGTCCTCCAGCGTGGTTCCCGGCCGCACGAGCAGCGCGAAGCTGATCGGTAGCAGCACCTCGCGGCAGATCATCAGCGGCCTGCCGGTCGCGAGCTCGTCCAGCGTGGCGGTAACTGCCCCCTCGACGGAGTTCTCGATCGGTACCAGCGCGCCGGACGCGTCCCCGTTGCGCACCGCGTCCAACGCCTCCGCCACGGAGAGGGAGGGGAACAGCTCATGCGTCCGCGCATCCGGCAGCGTCCGCAGCGCGGCCTCGGTGAAGGTCCCCTCGGGGCCGAGGTAGGTGTAGCGGGGGGGGTAAGCAGGCAAGACAGACCTCCTAGGACCGGGGCGGGCAACGGTCATCGCCTGCTGGTAAGGCGGTGGTCAGAGGTGCGGTGGTCAGAGGTGGCGCAGCAGCACCGTGGGGTCTTCGACCGCGTCGGCGACGAAGCGCAGAAAGGACCCGGCGGTGGCGCCGTCGCAGACTCGGTGGTCAAAGGTGAACGAAAGCTGCACGATCCTGCGGACCGCCAGTTCGCCGTCCACCGCCCAGGGCCTGGGGACGATCCGGCCGATGCCGATCATCGCGGCCTCGGGGTGGTGGATGATGGGCGTGGAGCCGTCGACACCGAAGACGCCGTAGTTGTTGAGCGTGAACGTGCCGCCGGTCAACTCGGCGGGAGTGAGCGTGCCCGCGCGGGCGGCGGCGGTCAACCGGGCGATCTCGGCGGCCAGTCGAGCGGTGGTCAGGCCCTGAGCGTGGTGCACCACGGGCACGACCAGGCCGCGCGGGGTCTGGGCGGCGAATCCCAGGTGGACGGCGGCGTGGTGGCGCACGCCGGTCGCGCGGCCGTCCGCGTCGGTGACGACGGCGGAGTTGAGTGCGGGAAAGCGGACCAGGGCGGCGACGCAGATGCGGGCCAGGATYGCCAGGAGACCGATTCTGGGCTCGGCGCCCCCCGCGTTGCGGGTGTCGTTGAGGGTGTCCTTGGCGGCGAGCAGCGCGGTGGCATCCGTGTCGACCCAGCAGGTGGCGTCCGGCACCTCGCGCCTGCTGCGCGCGAACGTCTCCGCCGCGCGCCGCGCCAGCGGGTCCAGCGGGACGACGGTCGAGTCGGTCTCCGCCGGGCGCGACGGAGCGGAACGCGGGGCGATGGCACTCTCCACGTCCTTGCGCAGAATCAGCCCGTCCGGGCCGGTGCCGACGAGTTTTCGGAGATCGACGGAGTTCTCGCGGGCGAAGCGGCGAACGAGGGGCGAGACGACCTTGACCACGGTCTGGGCGGAAGGCCCGAGTGGCGTCGCCGGTCCGGGAGTCGGGGTGAGCGCCGGTACGGGGGGCGCTTCGGGAGCGCCGACGCGTCGTCGGCGGCGGGTTCGGGAGGGTTCCGTGCTGGTGCCGTAACCGACGAGGATGTTCCCGGAACCCGTTCGCCCTGCTGCCGGCTCGCTGACGGCCACGGTGATCAGTGGTGTGCCGACCGGGACACTGGTACCGGCCAGGCCGGCGAGGGAGGTGACGACGCCGGCGTAGGGGCAGGGCACCTCGACGACGGCTTTGGCGGTCTCGACCTCGGCTACGGGTTGGTCGACGGTGATGACGTCCCCGACGCCGACAAGCCAGCGGACGACCTCGGCGGAGGTCAGGCCCTCGCCGAGGTCGGGGAGGGGGAATTCGCGTACCGCGGCCACGGTGTCACTGCTCCCACTGGAGTCGGGCGACGGCGTCGAGGATGCGGTCGACGCTGGGAAGGTAGTGATGTTCGAGCATGGGGGGCGGGTAAGGGATGTCGAAGCCGGTGACCCGCAGGACGGGGGCGGCAAGGTGGTGGAAGCACCGCTCGCTGACGCGGGCAGCGATCTCCGCACCGACCCCGCCGAAACCCGCGGCCTCGTGGACCACAACGGCGCGCCCGGTGGCGCGGACCGCCTCGCAGACCGTCTCGTCGTCGAAGGGGACCAGCGAGCGCAGGTCGACCACCGCCAGGTCCCAGCCCTCCGAGCGCGCGGCCGCCGCCGCCTGGAGGCACACGGGGAGCGAGGGGCCGTAGGTCAGGRGGGTCGCCGAGGTACCGGTCCGGCGGACCACCGCCCGGCCGATCGGCGGCACCTCGGCCGCAGAGAAGTCGTCCGTGGACCGCTCGTCCGTGGACCAGTAGAGCCGCTTGGGCTCCAGGAACACCACCGGGTCGTCCGAGGCAATCGCCGAGCGGAGCAGCCCGTAGCCGTCGGCGACGGTGGCGGGGGTGACGACGTGCAGGCCGGGGGTGTGCGCGTAGTAGGCCTCGCTGGAGTCGCTGTGGTGCTCGACGCCGCCGACGCCGCCGCCGTACGGGATGCGGATGGTGATCGGCAGCGTGGTCTTCCCGGCCGTGCGGTTACGCATCTTGGCCACATGCGACGCGAGCTGCTCGAACGCGGGGTAGGCGAAGGCGTCGAACTGCAGCTCCACGACGGGCCGCAGGCCGTACATGGCCATGCCCACGGCGGTACCGAGGATGCCTGCCTCGGCCAGGGGGGTGTCCAGGCAGCGTTGCGCGCCGAATTCGGCAGCCAAGCCGTCGGTGACTCGGAAGACGCCGCCGAGAGTGCCAACGTCCTCGCCGAGGATGTGGACGCGCGCGTCCTCGCGCAGCGAGTCGCGCAGCGCGGCGTTGAGGGCCCGCACCATGGTCGCGGCGCTCATCGTGCGTCGTCGCTCTTGGCTGCGTCCGCGGCCTGCCAGGCCATCAGCTCGGCGGCCTGCTCACGAAGCTGGCTGGTCGGCTGGGCATAGACGTGCGTGAACAGTGAGCCCGGATCGAGATCAGGCACACGATCGAACTGGGCGCGCATCTCGGCGGCGAGTTCCTCGGCGGCCCGCGCGACTGCGGCGACGCCGGCGTCGTCGAGGAGACCGGCCTTGCGTAGCTGCCGCTCCAGCAGCGTCAGCGGATCGCGGGCCTGCCAGGCGGCGACCTCCTCCGAGGTGCGGTAGCGGGTCGCGTCGTCGGCGTTGGTGTGCGCCTCCAGCCGGTAGGTGACCGCCTCGACCAGCACCGGGCCGCGACCCGACCGCGCGTGCTCGACCGCCGCGCGCAGCACACCGTGCACCGCGGGCGCGTCGTTGCCGTCCACCAAACGACCGATGATCCCATGGCCCACCGCCTTGTGTGCCAGCGTCGGCGCCGCGGACTGCTGGGCCAGCGGCACCGAAATCGCATAGCCGTTGTTCTGTACCAGGAACACCACTGGCGCGTTCAGCACCCCGGCGAAGTTCAGCGCCTCGTGGAAGTCGCCCTCGCTGGTGCCGCCGTCGCCGATCAGGGCAAGCGCCACGACGTCCTCCGCCGCCCACGGATCCGAGGCCGCGCGCAGGCGAGCGGCGTGGGCCAGGCCCACCGCATGGCAGGCCTGGGTGGCCAGCGGAGTCGACAGCGGCGCGATCCGGTGCTCCCGCGGATCGTAGCCGCTGTGCGCGTTCCCGCGCATCAGCGTCAGCGCGTCCACCGGGCGCACGCCCCTCGACACCACCGCCAGCGTGTCGCGGTAGCTGGGGAACAGCCAGTCCGACTCCCGCAGCACCATGGCCGCGGCGATCTGGCATGCCTCCTGGCCGGTGGACGCCGGGTACACGGCGAGGCGGCCCTGCCTGGCCAGGGTCGTGGCCTGCTGGTTGAAGCGCCGTCCCAGCACCAGACGGTGGTACAGGACGCGCAGCAGATCGGTGTCGACCTTCCCCACCGCCTCCGTGCCGAGGACCCGGACCGGCTCGGGGTCGGGCAGGAGCGGAGCCGGGTCACGACGCGGACCGTGGGAGCTCGGCGGCCCGACGAAGCCGGGCGCGGTGCTGTCGTCGAGGATTGTCATGGTCCACCTTCGGCAGTTGGTGGCGGAAAGGGTTCGGGGATTCCGGTCAGGTCTACGCCGCCGTTGACCGGCTGCTGATGCAGGTCGGAGCTGTCCGTGGGCTGGCGGACGAACTGGGGAGGAGTCGTCCACCATCGGGCCTGGTCGGTCTCGCGGAAGTGGAGCGCCGGTGCACGATCAGCAGTAAGGTCCGCTCGGCCAGCGGTCCTCGATGCGTGCTGGCTCGCGGTCTCGAGCTCCGGACGCGGACGCCGGACCTCGGACGTCGGACTCCGAGTCGAGCTGCGGGACCTGAGTAACAGCCTGGCCAGGACGAGAGGTGCTTCTCACCGTCCGGATGAGCCGCCCAGGCCAGGTTCGACGATCAGGAAGCGAGGTACGGGGAGCCGTGGCCTCGCTTGAGCTGTCCCGGTTCGCCGGCTTGCCCGGTTCGGGCGCCGTCCGTGGTCACGATCCTCCTCCGCTCAACTTCTCGGCTCTGGTCCTCTGATTTTCCATCCCCCGTCGGCGGCTGGATCGTGTCCATAATCACCTTGATAGTCATCGTGCGGGCTCCGGCATGGCATTAATGCGTGGAGCGCGCCGCGCATCAGGTAGAAATACTTTCGTAGGTCGACTCGCCGAAGAGGCGGGGGTAGCGAGTCTGACGTAACCGGTGGAAAACCGACCCCGAGGGCTTGAGGTGATTGTCATCTCACCGGCGACAGGAGTGAATCTGCCTGGTCAGGGCCGTGCGGGCCCGATCCTCGCCGAGTCGGGCCCCGGCGGGCGTGAAGTGCGCAGCGCGACGTTCACCGAACGAGCCGGCCAGTACCGCTCGCCGCGGAAGTACCCGGCTGTTTCGATGCCATGTTTGTCGGTTGAATTTCCCTGGACATCGGTTCTCCGCTGTGACCAGCGTCTCGTGGGAGCCCGCCGAAAGTGCCTTCGACGGCTGTTACGTTGCTCTCCGAGCCCGCGCCAAGTTTTTATTGGTTGGGCCAGGCGAGTTGATCCTCTCGGCGCGCCGTTCAAATGGTGGTCGCCTGTTGGCTGATGCTTGCGTTCCGGGAATACCCATTATGGGCCCCCGCCGGCCGAATGCTAGGCGCGGGGACGGGTGAAGAAGCCGACGACGGCGCGACGGAGGCGGGCCTGCCCGCGCTGGCGGCCACTGGTGGGGCCTTCGATGGCGGGTGGGACTCGCTCGGCGGCGGCGAGGGCGGGTGCCGGGGCCGAGGGTTTCGGCAGTTCGACCTCGGTGTACCGGCCGGCGGGTTCGAGGCGGATCCAGCCGGTCTCTTCGGGAGCGGCCGCCTGCCGGCGTTCGCGGGCGGCAGCGGCGCGGCAGAGCCTGCGGGTGGCATAGAAGGCGAAGGGTGGCAGCACCAGCAGGCCGATGCGGCCGGCCCAGACGACGGCGTTGAGGGACAGGTGCAGGACGAGGGCGAACACGTCGTCGCCGCCGGCAAGCAGCAGGACGCCGTAGAAGGTCAGCGCCATCACCCCGAACGCGGTGCGGTCGGGGTGATGGCGGGGGCGTTGCAGCAGGTTGTGCTGATCATGATCCCGGGTGACCAGCGCCTCCAGGAACGGGTAGGCCGCGAGCAGGCCGAACAGCACTCCCGGCAGGACCACCCCCGGCCAGAGTACGGGCGGGACGTCGTGGCCGAGGCCCCGGTACTCCCAGGGCAGGAACAGCCGCAGCGAGCCCTCGAGGAACCCGACGTACCAGTCCGGCTGCGCCAGCGAGGAGACGTCCATGGGGGTGTACGGGCCGTAGGCCCAGACCGGGTTGATCTGCGCGACGCCGCCGAGCACCGCGAGCAGGCCGGCGGTGATGAGCAGGAAACCGACCGACTTGGCGGCGTAGCCGGGGAACAGCCGGCTACCGACAACGTTGTCCTCCGTCCGGCCAGGGCCGGGGAACTGGGTGTGCTTCTGGTGCCACAGGATCCCCAGGTGGGCGCCGATCAGCGCGAGGAGGAGACCCGGGACGAGCAGGATGTGCACCACGTAGAGCCGGGTGATGAAGTGCGTGCCGGGGAACTCGCCACCCCAGAAGCCCCAGGCGATCCAGGTTCCCACGACGGGGATGGACTCGGCGATCGCGTAGGCGATACGCACCCCGGTCCCGGACAGCAGGTCGTCGGGCAGGGAGTAGCCGGCGAAGCCCTCGGCGATGGCGAGCAGCAGCAGGCTCACCCCGATCAGCCAGTTGATCTCCCGGGGGCGACGGAAGGCGCCGGTGAAGAAGATCCGGCACAGGTGCACGATGATCGCCGCGACGAACAGCAGCGCCGCCCAGTGGTGGATCTGGCGGATGACCAGGCCGGCGCGGACGTCGAAGGAGATGTCGAGGGTCGAGGCGTAGGCACGGCTCATCGTCACCCCGCGCAGCGGCACGTAGGAGCCGTCGTAGACGGTCTGCTGCTCGCTGGGTTCGAAGAAGAACGTCAGGTAGACCCCGGTGGCCACGAGCACGCCGAAGCTGTAGAGCGCGATCTCGCCGATCATGAAGGACCAGTGGTCGGGGAAGACCTTGTTCATCACGCTGCGCAGGAACCTCGCGCTGCCCAGGCGCCGGTC
>NZ_MRUJ01000186.1:0-17141 GCF_002099325.1 Frankia sp. KB5
CGACCTCGGTGTACCGGCCGGCGGGTTCGAGGCGGATCCAGCCGGTCTCTTCGGGAGCGGCCGCCTGCCGGCGTTCGCGGGCGGCAGCGGCGCGGCAGAGCCTGCGGGTGGCATAGAAGGCGAAGGGTGGCAGCACCAGCAGGCCGATGCGGCCGGCCCAGACGACGGCGTTGAGGGACAGGTGCAGGACGAGGGCGAACACGTCGTCGCCGCCGGCAAGCAGCAGGACGCCGTAGAAGGTCAGCGCCATCACCCCGAACGCGGTGCGGTCGGGGTGATGGCGGGGGCGTTGCAGCAGGTTGTGCTGATCATGATCCCGGGTGACCAGCGCCTCCAGGAACGGGTAGGCCGCGAGCAGGCCGAACAGCACTCCCGGCAGGACCACCCCCGGCCAGAGTACGGGCGGGACGTCGTGGCCGAGGCCCCGGTACTCCCAGGGCAGGAACAGCCGCAGCGAGCCCTCGAGGAACCCGACGTACCAGTCCGGCTGCGCCAGCGAGGAGACGTCCATGGGGGTGTACGGGCCGTAGGCCCAGACCGGGTTGATCTGCGCGACGCCGCCGAGCACCGCGAGCAGGCCGGCGGTGATGAGCAGGAAACCGACCGACTTGGCGGCGTAGCCGGGGAACAGCCGGCTACCGACAACGTTGTCCTCCGTCCGGCCAGGGCCGGGGAACTGGGTGTGCTTCTGGTGCCACAGGATCCCCAGGTGGGCGCCGATCAGCGCGAGGAGGAGACCCGGGACGAGCAGGATGTGCACCACGTAGAGCCGGGTGATGAAGTGCGTGCCGGGGAACTCGCCACCCCAGAAGCCCCAGGCGATCCAGGTTCCCACGACGGGGATGGACTCGGCGATCGCGTAGGCGATACGCACCCCGGTCCCGGACAGCAGGTCGTCGGGCAGGGAGTAGCCGGCGAAGCCCTCGGCGATGGCGAGCAGCAGCAGGCTCACCCCGATCAGCCAGTTGATCTCCCGGGGGCGACGGAAGGCGCCGGTGAAGAAGATCCGGCACAGGTGCACGATGATCGCCGCGACGAACAGCAGCGCCGCCCAGTGGTGGATCTGGCGGATGACCAGGCCGGCGCGGACGTCGAAGGAGATGTCGAGGGTCGAGGCGTAGGCACGGCTCATCGTCACCCCGCGCAGCGGCACGTAGGAGCCGTCGTAGACGGTCTGCTGCTCGCTGGGTTCGAAGAAGAACGTCAGGTAGACCCCGGTGGCCACGAGCACGCCGAAGCTGTAGAGCGCGATCTCGCCGATCATGAAGGACCAGTGGTCGGGGAAGACCTTGTTCATCACGCTGCGCAGGAACCTCGCGCTGCCCAGGCGCCGGTCRATGAATCCGACCGCCTTGTGACCGGCAGCGGTCACCGGCGATTCCCGCCCGGGGCCCGGCGATTCCCGCCCGGGACGGTCCGCGCGCCGCGTGGAGGTCCCGGAGCCGGTGGTGGCGGTCATGAGCGGCTCCAGAAGCCGGGCCCGACCGGTTCGGGGAAATCCGACCGGGCTCGGAAACACCCATCGGCGTCGACCGTGACGGGCAGCTGGGGCAGGGCACGGGTCGCCGGGCCGAAGATCGGCCTGGCCAGGTCGGTCATGTCGAAGACCGACTGGTGGCACGGGCACTGGAGCTGATGCGGCTGGCTCATGTACATGCTCACCGGGCAGCCCGCATGGGTGCAGATCTTCGAGAACGCGACGTGGTTGTCGTACCCGGCCGCGGCCTGCCGGGGCGGGGTGGCCAGTCCCGGGGGCAGCCTGATCAGCAGCGCCGCGCTGTCCGCCTGGGCGTCGAGGCCGAGATGCCCCTCAGGCAGCACGGTGAGGATGCCGCCGATCGCCAGGTCGCCAAGGCGCACCGGCCGGCCCTCCGGCGTCACCAGCCGCGCCCCGGGTGACCAGCGGGTGGTGAACAGGTCCCGATGCGGGGCCCGCCTGACCAGGTTGAGCAGCGGCACCACGGCTATCACCCCGAAACCGCCGAGCATGGCGAGCACGAGCCGGCGCAGCACCGGCAACTGGCGCAGCCCTGTCTCGGCCACGACCCGGTCCACGGTCTGCTGGGTGGCCGCCTCCTCGGCGCCCGGCGAGACCATGGGGTGACGTTCCTCGACCGCCTCCTCCTGGGGGATGAGACGCTTGTCCCACAGCACCGCGCCGATGCCGGCGGCGATGATGGCCAACCCCAGGGAGAGACCGAGCAGCGCGTTGTAGCCGACGGTGCCCGTCCGGCCGGTGAAGTTCACCACCGCGAACGCCACCGCGCCGACGAGCGAGAGCGACAGGCAGGCCGCTATCCCCGCCACGCCCCCGGGCCCGCCGGGCCGGGCTGCCCCGTCTGGTCCAGCCGGTCGCTGCGGTCGCTGCGGTCGCTCCGCGTCGGCGGAGCCCGCCGGAGTCAACGCCGTCCCCGCGGAAGCAGTGCCATCACGCCCCCGAAGGCGAACACGGCGCCGGCGAGCACGAGGGTGTCACCCAGTGCCCGGCTCGTCACGACCACGGCATCGACAGCGAACAGCGCACCGGCAAGCGTCGCGAACGCCGCAGAGAGCGCCAGACCGCGTGGAAAGATCATATACTCCTCCTTCGGGCTCATCGCCGTACGCCGCCGTGGCGGCCCCCACCGGCCTTCACCGGCCTTCACCGGCGCCCCTGTATCGACCATCACCGGCCCTCGCCCGGTGCGGAGGTGCCGTGACCCCGGGCGGCGTCCTGCGAGTTCTTCTCATCGGTGGATTCGTGCTGGAACACCAGGCCCACGATGGTGATCGCGGTCAGCACGCCACCGATGAACAGCAGCCAGTAGCTGATGATCGGCCCCAGCAGGAGCAGCCCGAAACTGACCGCAATCGCCGCCGGCCAGTAGCTGAACGGGCTGAAGAAGCCGATGTCACCGGCCCCCTCGGGGATCTCGATCTGGCTGTCGTCGGCGGGCAGGCGGCTGCGCCGGCCGGTGTACCAGAGGAATCCAGCGACCAACAGGCTCATCACCATGCTGAAGATGAGCGCGGCCGCACCTGCCGGGTCATGTCCGGTGAACAGGTACACCCCGCCGGTGACCAGGAAGAACAGAGCCAGAACGGCGAACAGCCGGGCGGAGGTAATCACCCGGCCGCGTCCGGGTCCACCGCGGTATCACGCCGCGAGGCCGTCTCCCCCTCGACGGAGGCCAGCTCGCGCCGGTGCCTCTGGTCGACCCGGCGCGGCTGCCGCTGGCGACCTTCCCGCCCCTCCGGCCCCTGCCGGGGGTGGTTCAGGTCGAAGGCCGGCCGCTCGGATCGGATACGGGGTATCTGGTGAAAGTTGTGCTTCGGTGGTGGGCAGGACGTCGCCCATTCCAACGAGTTCCCGTAGCCCCAGGCGTCACCACTGGTCGCCGGGTCACCATGCCGCAGCGACCGCCAAACATTGTACAGAAACGGTAGGGTGGACAGGCCGAGCAGGAAGGAGCCGGCACTCTCGATCGTGTTCAGCGTGGTGAAACCGTCGGTGGGCAGGTAGTCGGCGACCCGCCGCGGCATTCCCCTGACACCCAGCCAGTGCATCGGCAGAAACGTCACGTGGAAACCGACGAGAAGACTCCAGAAGTGCAGCTTCCCCAACTTCTCGTTCAGGAACCTTCCCGTCACCTTGGGGAACCAGAAGTACACACCGGCGAACGCGGAGAAGACGATTGTCCCGAACAGGACATAGTGCAGATGACCCACGACGTAATAGCTGTCGGTGACGTGAAAGTCGATGGGTGGGCTGGCCAGGGTGACCCCGGTCAGCCCACCGAACAGGAAGGTGATAAGGAATCCGATCGAGAACAGCATTGGCGTGTTCAGGATGATCGTTCCGCGCCACATGGTGCCGATCCAGTTGAAGAACTTCACCCCGGTCGGGACGGCGATCAGAAAGGACAGCAGAGAGAAGAACGGCAGCAGCACGGCACCGGTCGCGAACATGTGGTGCGCCCACACCGCCATCGACAGCGCGCCGATTCCCACGGTCGCGAAGACCAACCCCYGGTACCCGAAAATCGGTTTACGGCTGAACACCGGCAGGATCTCCGTGACGATGCCGAAGAAGGGCAGCGCGACGATGTAGACCTCGGGATGACCGAAGAACCAGAAAAGGTGCTGCCAGAGGATCGCTCCTCCGTTGCTCGCGTCGTACACGTGGGCGCCGAACCGGCGATCGGCCTCCAGCGCCAGCAGGGCCGCGGTGAGGACCGGGAACGCGAGCAGCGCCAGCACCGACGTAATCAGCACGTTCCAGGTGAATATCGGCATTCGGAACAGGAGCATGCCCGGCGCGCGCAGCGTGATGATCGTGGTGATGAAGTTGACGCTCGCCAGCACGGTGCTCAGCCCGGACATCACCAGGCCCACCGCCCACAGATCACCGCCGAGGTGCGGCGAGTACTGCGCCGAGGTCAACGGGGAGTACGCGAACCAGCCGAAGTCCGCCGCCCCGCCCCGGGTCAGGAACCCGGAGACGACGATCAGACCGCCGACCAGATACAGCCAGTAGCCCAAGGCGTTCAACCGGGGGAAGGCGATGTCAGGCGCCCCGATCTGCAACGGGACAAGATAGTTCGCGAACGCGGAGAACAGCGGGGTCGCGAACAACAGCATCATCACCGTGCCGTGGATCGTAAAAAACTGGTTGTACCGCTCGTTCGAGACGATCTGTAGACCGGGCCGGGCCAGTTCCCCCCGCATTAGCATCGCGAGGATCCCGGCGAATAGGAAGAACCCGAACGAGGTCACCAGATACATCAGACCGATCGACTTGTGATCGGTCGTACCGAGGATGTCCAGGGCCGTCGGCGGCTCCCCTCGCTGCTCCCCGACACTCGGCGGAAAAGGACGGACCTCGACCGTCATCGGRCCATCCGACCAGACACGGCCACGTCGGGCACGAGTTCCTCCTCGCATACTATTCAAGCCAGCGAAAACGGGCGGTCTCGACAACCGGACATGCCGCCAGGATCACCCGCTACGAATGGCTCACCCGCTCGTCGGCGTATGGATGTACCGGCAGTGCATCACGTCTCTACCAACCTCCGCCGCGTTGAAACGCCCGGCCACCGGAAAATCCACTCCCCACAGATCCGCGACCGCCGCCGGGCCGTGACCGAGACGCCTCATCCCGGGTCGGTGCCGTCGAGGGGTCGGAGGGTGGCGGCAGTCTCCAGAACCAGGRCATGGACGAACGCCTGGGGAATGTTGCCACGCAGCTGGCGCTGAGTGACATCGAACTCCTCGGCGTAGATGCCGGGCGGCCCGCAGGCGGCGCGGCCACGCTCGAAGTACCGCCGGGCCTGATCGTGCCGGCCGGCACGGTGGTAGGCCAGCGCCAGCCAGAAGCCGCACAGCAGGAAGGCCCCTTCGGCCACCCCGAGCCGGATCCCGGCATGATCGAATCGGTAGACGTAGCCGTCGTCGGTCAGCTGCTCGGCCACCGCCCGCAGCGTCGCCACCGACACCGGGTCGCGGACGTCGACCGCTCCCCGCACCGCGGGCAGCAGCAGCGCCGCGTCCACCCGCGGGTCGTCGGTCGCCCGCTGCCAGCGCCCGCTCGAATGCCGCATCTCCTCGCGGGCGGCGCTGAGCAGCCGCCTTGCCAGCGCCCGCCAGCCGTCGGCCTCCCCCACCCCGGCGCCGTCCACGCCGGCCAAGGCGAGCAGCCCTGCCGCGCAGGTCAACCGGCTGTGCGTCCAGTGCCGCGGCTCCAGCTCCCAGACCCCTGTGTCCGGGATCCGCCAGCGTGCCGCGATCACCCCGGCGGTCACCGCCGCGGCCCGCCGGGCGTCATCGGTCAGCCGGCCCCGCCGCGCCGCGGCCGCCAGCAGCAGCGCCGCCTCCCCGAAGACGTCCAGCTGGAACTGGTGGCCGACCTTGTTCCCGACCACGTCGTCGCCGCCGGGGTACCCCGGCAGATCGAGTCGGCGCTCGTCCGGGATCGGGCCACCGCGGGCGGTGTAGGCCGGACGCAGGTTCGGGCCGTCCGCCAACAGCCGTTCGGTGACGAACGTGACGGCGTCGTCGAGCAGCCCGTCGAGGCCGGCCCGCGCGGCCGCCAGCCCCGCGTAGCACTGATCTCGGATCCAGACATACCGATAGTCGTAGTCGCGGCCCTGACGGGCCCGCTCGGGCAGGGAGGTGCTGGCCGCGGCCACCATCCCGTGCCCGCCGCCGGTCAGCCCGCGCAGCACCGCGACCGCGTGCTGAGCCTCGCGGACACCGGCCAGGCTCGACAGCTCCGGTACCGCGGACCGCCAGGCCCGCTTCGTCTCGGCCCACAGCACGTCCGGGACCGGACGGTCCGCCGGCAGCTCACCGAGCTCCAGCACAAGATCGAGACAGTCGCCGGCCCGCACCAGGCGCTCCGCGACGAGACTGCCACCGCCCGCATCATGGTCGATCCGGGCGACCGCCGCGAGCCGTCCCGACCAGCGCAGCTCCAGCTCGCCGACTCGCCCGCACCAGGCCTCCACCCCGTCCGGCCCGTCCGGCCCGTCCAGCCCGTCTTGCCGCAGCCCCGCCACCGCCCGCCGGCCGAACCCGGGACGCGGATCCAGCGTCACCCGCACCGGCACGGTCCCCTCGACCCCGAGAATCCGGCGCAGCAGCACCGCACGGTGCCGCCGCCCGGGGAGGGCGAGAGCCTCCCGGCACTCCGCCACGCCCGCCCGCGTCACCCACCGGCTGTGCCAGATCAACGACCGGTCCTCGTAGTAACCGCCCCAGGTGAAGGCGGTCGCCGGAGTCACCGAGTAGGAGCCGGCGCCACCGATCAGCGTCGAGAACACCGCGTCGTCCGCCCACGAGGGCACGCACATCCAACACACGCGGCCGTCCGGGCCGATCAGCGCACCCCGTTCCCCGTCCGCGAGCAGGGCGAACTCACGCAGCGTCGGCACCAGCCCCGGATTATCGTCCCGCTCGCTCCGCTCCGCTGTCATCGGCGCGTGCCCTCCACATCCGGCATGCCCACCCCCTTCCCTGCCCCGCCACTCCCCGGACCGGGCTGTCACTCCCTCGGCTGTCGGCACGACGTAGGGGTTCCGCTGCCGGCACGACAGCTGCCGACACGGCACCTCGGCACGGCACAGGCCGCGATGCCCAGGCGCTCGATCGCCGGCACAGCGGCTACCTCCCGAGGTAGGGGCCCGAGGTAGGGGATGGCCTCCCCGGGCGGGGTGGCGGGAACGGGCAGATCGCAGGTGGGGAAACTACCTGCGGGCGGCGTGCGGGAGGTGCTCCCTCGCCTCCTGCCACTTGCCCTTGAAGCCCTGCACGGCGATGCCGACGGCCTCTGGGTCGCCCTGCAGGAACGCCCGGGCGGTCTTGCGCATCTGCTCGGGCCGGACGTGCGGCGGCAGCGGCGGCACCTTCGCGTCGACAACGACCTCAAGCACAACCGGCCGGTCCGCAGCCAGCGCCTGTTYCCACGCGGCACCGATCTTGTCCGGCGAGTCGCAGCGGATCCCGGTGAAACCGAGGAGCCGGGCGAAATCCGCCGCCGGCACATACGGGATCTTCTGCGTCTCGACATTGATCCGATCACCCGCCATCACCCGCTGCTCGTAGGAGACCTGGTTGAGGTCCTCGTTCACGAACACGGTGAACACCAGCCGCGGATCGGTGTTCATCCTCTCCCAGTACCGCTTGACCGTGAACAGCTCGTTCATGCCCAGCATCGAGAACGCCCCGTCGCCGACGAACGCGATCACCGGTCGTTCCGGATAGGCCAGCTTCGCCGCCACCGCGTAGGGCACTCCGGGCAGCATGGTCGCCAGGGTTCCCGACAACGACGCCTTCATGTCCCCACGGATGCGCAGGTAACGGGCCCACCAGGTGGTCGCCGACCCGGAGTCCGCGGTGAGGATCGCGTTATCGGGCAGTCGCTTGTCCAACTCGTACGCGACGATCTGCGGGTTCATCGGATCCGCCCGCAGCCTGGCCCGGTCCGCCAGCACCCGCTGCCAGGTCGCCACCTCCCGTTCGATGAACCGCCGCCAGGAACGGTCCTCCTTGCGGATGAGCAGGGGAATCAACTGGCGCAGCGTCTCGGCCGCGTCGCCGACGAGATGAACATCCATCGGATAACGAATACCGATCATCCGGCCGTCGATATCGATCTGGACGCCGGCGGCCTGGCCCTCCCGCGGCAGCCACTCCGAGTAGGGGAAGCTCGTCCCGACCAGGAGGAGCGTGTCGGCGCCCATCACCATCTTGTGGCTGGCTTCGCTGCCGAGCAGCCCGATGGGGCCGGTCACGAACGGCAGGGTATCGGGGAGCGCATCCTTGCCGAGCAGGGCCTTGGCGACACCCGCGCCGAGCAGGTCGGCGGCCTCCGTCACCTCCTCGCGGGCGCCGGCCGCCCCTTGCCCGATCAACATCGCCACCCGGCGGCCCCGATTCAGCACGGCGGCGGCGCGGCGCACCTCGTCCGGATCCGGCAGGATGCGTGGTTTCGTCCAGCCAATGCTGGTCCGCACCGCCCCGTGCTCATGCGGAGGCTCGGTGTACTTCTCCTCCTGGACATCCTCCGGGAAGATCAGGCAGACCGGCGCCCGGCTGGACAGCGCTGTCTTCATCGCCCGATCGACGAGATGACGGGCGCTGGGCGGGGCCATGCAGTACTGCACGTACTCGGTGACGTCCTTGAACAGCGAGATCAGATCGATTTCCTGCTGGTAGTGGGCGCCGAGGGAGGTCCGCCGCTGCTGGCCGACGATCGCCAGCACCGGCTGATGGTCGAGCCGGGCGTCGTAGAGACCGTTGAGCAGATGGATCGCCCCCGGGCCGGAGGTCGCGACACACGCGCCTACCTCACCGGTGAACTTGGCGTGCGCGCAGGCCATGAACGCCGCCATCTCCTCGTGCCGGGTCTGCAGGAACCCAGGATCACCGCCGGCCCGGTCGAAAGCCCCGAGGAAGCCGTTGATGCCGTCCCCGGGATAGCCGAATATGCGGTGAACACCCCAGCCGGTCAACCGCTGCAGGACATAGTCCGCGACCTGTGACATAGCTGCGCTTCCCTCCCACCCATCGATCAGCCGACCGCCGCTCGCACCAGCACCGTGAGTCTGGGTATGGACGGTGCACGCCACCGTCAAACCCGTTCGTCGCGGCCGGTCCCGGCCGGTCTCTCGTGCCGTTGAAGGACCGTCGCCCGACGCACCGACGTCATTGTCAGCCGAATGTAAGGTTCGTTCCCGAGTCATGCCGGCATCCCGGGGCAGGAACAGGAAGATGACAGGCGACGCGGAGTCGGCGCCCGGGCGGAGAGCGACCCACGGGCGACCCACGGGCAGTACCCGGCACGCAGGGTCCCCGGCACGCACGTTCGGGGCGGGACCGCATCAGTCCGCATCAGTCCGATCCGCCCAGGCCCGCCCTCGAACACCTAGATCCGTCCCCGAACAGGCGAGAGGAGCAACATGCGTGTCCTGCTGGTTCATCCCAGCGCGCTGATGTACTCGAAGATCTTCCTACGGCTCGAACCGCTGGGGCTGGAACGGGTGGCGGCCGCGCTGCTCGCCGCGGGCCACGAGGTGAGCATGCTCGATCTTCAGGTGGAGAAACCGGCCGCCTACGCGCGCCACCTGCGAAAGTGCCGTCCCGACGCGGTGATGTTCGGGGTGAACTATCTCGCGAACGTCCCCGAGGTCATCGAGTTCGCGCACCGGGCGAAGCGGGAACTGCCCGACTGCCTGGTCGTGGCCGGCGGCCACAGCGTCTCCTTCATCGCCGAGCACCTGCTGAAGCAGTGCGACGGCGCACTCGATGTGGTCGCGCGCGGCGAGGGCGAAGTGGTCGCCCCACGCATCCTCGAAGCCGACCGCGCCCGTCTCGCGGACGTCCCGGGCGCGGTCACCGCCGACGGGGCGGGCCCGACCCCGGCCCTGCTACCCGGCCTCGACGAGCCGCTACCGGCCCGCCATCTGCTGGCCCACCGCCGCCGCTACTTCATCGGGGAACTGGACCCGTGCGCCTCGGTCGAGTTCACTCGCGGCTGCCCATGGGACTGCTCCTTCTGCAGCGCCTGGACCTTCTACGGCCGCAGCTACCGCCGCCTCTCCCCGGACGCGGCCGGCGAGGAACTGTCCGCCATCCGGGAACCGAACGTCTTCATCGTCGATGACGTCGCCTTCATCAGGCCTGAACACGGCATGGCCATCGCCGATCAGGTCGAACGCCGAGGGATTCGCAAACGGTACTATCTGGAAACCCGTAGCGACGTCCTGCTGCGCCATCCCGAGGTGTTCGAGCGCTGGCGCCGCCTCGGCCTCGAATACATGTTTCTGGGCATGGAAGCCCTCGACGCGGACGGCTTGGACCTCTACCACAAGCGGATCTCCCCGGACGAGAACATCCGCGCCCTCGAAGTTGCCCGAAAGATCGGCATCACGGTCGCGGTGAACCTCATCGCCGACCCGGACTGGGACGAGAAGCAGTTCCGTCTCKTCCGCGAATGGGCGTTGTCGGTGCCGGAAATCGTGCATCTCACGGTGTGCACCCCCTATCCGGGTACGGAGATCTGGCACACCCAGTCCCGGCGGCTCACCACCCTGGACTACCGGCTGTTCGACATCCAGCACGCCGTCGTCCCCACCCGGCTCCCCCTCGACCGCTTCTACCGCGAGCTCGTCGCCACCCAGGCGGTCCTCAACCGCAAACACCTGGGCGCGAAGGCGCYTGCCGCGACCGCCCGGATCGTCGCCGCGAACCTGGCGCGTGGCCAGACGAACTTCCCACGGATGCTCTGGAAATTCCCCCGGGTCTACAATGCCGGCCGGCTGTACGCCGAGCACCAGCATCCCGCCCGCTACCGGCTGCCGGAGCCCGTCCCCGCGGCCATGACCCCGCGGCGGCGCGAGCTGTACGTCCATCAGCCCGCCGCTCGCCACCCAGTGGCGAGCAGGGAACGGGAGAGGACCGATCCATGACGACCGGGAGGCGGTCCTGCCGCTGAGGCTGCCACGGTCTCGGCTACCGCGGTCGCACCGGTCAACGGTCGTGCCCGCCCAGGTCAACGGGTCGTGTCCAGGCGAGCGAGCCAGTCATTGTACGCCCGCCAGCTCGCCTCATCATCGTCGAGGTCGACGGATCGCGCCCGGGCGGCCGGTCTGGCGACCACCATGGTGGTGGGGGCGGGTTCGTGGCCGGTGTGGGTGGCAAAGGTCGCGGTACGGGCCCGTTCCAGCCAGCTCGAACGGGCCCGGCGCACCGGCTCGGGTTTACGCGTCCATACCCGAAACAGCAGCACGATGAGCACAACCATGATCCCGTCACCGACGACCCACATGATAGCGCCGCCGGTCTGAGTGTCCAGCAGGGGGCTGCTGCCCCAGGTGTGCGGTGCCATGGCAATCGGGGTGCGGGACTGTAGCAGGACGACGCCGACGAGGGTGTCGACGCCCATGGACAGGATGACGAGCGCGAGCCGGCCGGGCATGGACAACCGCCAGCGGATCGGTTCGTCGCCGACGAGCAGCACGAAGAACTGGTAGCCGGCAGCGAGGTAGAGAACGTGTTCGAGCTGGCCGAGCCAGGGCCGGGCCATCGCCTCGTTCATGAAGCCGGTGAGGTGGGTTCCGATGATCGTGATGGCGTAGCCGGCGAGGGCGGCGGGCGGGGAGACCAGGACGCTGACCGGCCATGAGCGGATCATCTTACGGACCCTGGTGTGCAGGGGGTTGCCGACAGCGTGCAGCAGGAGGATGAGGGGCCGGCCCGCGACGAACAGCGGTGGCGCCACCATGATCAGCATCAGATGCTGGACCATGTGCATGCTGAACAGCGCTTCATCGTAGACGCCGACGGCGCTGCTCGTCGCGAGGACCACCACCGCGACACTGGCGAGGTGGGCGCAGGTGCGGGGCCAGGGCCAGGACCGCGCGGGATGGCGGGCGCGGACCCGGGCGACGCCCCACAGGTACAGGACAGTGACCGGCACGAGGAAGGCGAGCGCGGCCGCGTCAAGCTGCCAGGTGTCCACCAGACGCGCCGGGGTCAGCGGGGGCGGYCCGTCGCCCTGGCCCCAGCGGCACCACGAAACCGGCAACAGGGGTGTCGTCGRCTGGCGGCGGGTCCACCAGGTGGCCGCGGCCGCCGCCCCCGCCATGACAGTGACAGCGGCCAGCGCGACCCGGGCACGGCGCCCACRCCTTCCGCGCTCGCCGAGATCGATCAGAGATGAGGTGTCCCGGGTCATGGTGTCTCCGCGAGGTCGGGGTGCGCTCATGCGCCATCGAGGAGCTGCTGAGCGAGGAAGCCGCCCGGCGGCGGGGCGGGTGGGATGGCGAACAGGGCGTTGGAGGTATGCCGGATGAAGGTGCTCAACGCGTCGGAGGCGGCGAGGGCGCGCTGGACGGGAACGAAGGCGGTACGTGGGTCGGCCTGGTAGGCTTGGAAGAACAGCCCCGCGTCCGGTTCACCGGTGGCGTCGAGGCCGTCGTCGTAGGAGTAGCCGCGGCGGAACATCGCGACGCCGCCGTGGAACTGCGGATGGGCCAGTCGGATGTGGGCGTTGACGGCGATCGCGGGCCGGCCGTCGGCAGTGCGGGCGGCGAAGTCCGGCGCTGTCGTCTCGCCCCCGCCCTGGTCGGCGGGCGGGGCGGACAGCGGTGCGCCATCGGACTTGCGCCGGCCGATGACCTCGCTCTGCGCCGCCTCGGTCAGCCGGTCCCAGCTGTCGAGCAGCATGCGGATCCGCCGGCAGACGACGTAGGTCCCGCCTCGCATCCATGCCGGCCCGTCGGCGGCCCACACCGCGAGGTCGAACTGTGCCGTGCCCGGCCGGGGATTGTCGGTGCCGTCGACCTGCCCCATCAGGTTACGCGGGGTGGCATCGGGGTCGGCGGCACCGGCCGCGGTGCGCTGGAACCCTCGCTGCACCCAGCGAGGCTGGACGTACGCAGCGGCGATGCGACGCAGTTGGCGGGCCGCCGAGTAAGCGACCATCGGGTCCTCCGCGCAGACCTGCACGGCGAGGTCCCCGCCGCCACGGGCCGCGTCGATCCGGTCGCCGGGCAGGGCAGGGATGTCCGCGAGCGGACCGGGAATCCGCGTGTCGAGGCCGGCGCGGCGCAACGCTGACGCGCCGAGCCCGACGGTGACCGTCAAGGCGGCCGGCCCGAGCCCCGCCGTGTCCCGCTCGGCGCCGGCGGTCGGTTCGCCGCGCATCAACACCGCCGAGGCCGACGTCCAGGTCCGCAGCAGCGCGGCGAGGGCGGATCGGACCGCCGTCGGCTCGGTCGAGATCAGGTCGTAGGCGGTGAAGATCAGATGCGCGGGGGCCCGTTCGGCGATCCCGGGCTGGTGACGGCCGTCACCGGCCACGGCGGCCACCGCGGCGCGGCGAGCCGCCTCGACCGGGTTCGGCCGGTCCGGTAGCAGGCGTTGCGTGCCCAGGGCGACCCCCGTGCCGAGGACGACTCCGCCACCGAGGCCGAGCAGCCCGGCGCCGCCCAGCAGCCGACGGCGGTCCGGCCCCGGCCGTCCGCGCTCGTCGACCGGCGCGGCTCCCGGGCTTCCGGTCGGCGCGTCGGTCGGCGCGTCGGTCGGCGCGTCGCCGGTCACGCGTCGCCCCGCAGGAGCAGCGGGAGGTCATGGGCGTAGTCGGCCACCGGGGTGCCGGCGAGGTAGACGACACGCGCCTGGCCCTTCGGCGTGAATGCCAGGACCTGAGCACCGTGGTCCACGGTGTAGCTCCCGTCGGCCTGCCGTCGCGGCGGCTCCAGCGGCACCCCGACGCTGCGCGCGGCGGTGTCGATGGTCTTCACGTCACCGGTCAGGCCGACGAAGGTGTGGTCGAACATGTCCAGCCAGTGGCGGATCACCGGCGGGGTGTCCCGCGCCGGGTCCGAGGTGACGAACACGACGCTCGTCTGCCGGCGCACGGCCGGGGAGACCTGCGTCAACGCGGCGGCGAGATCGGCCATCGTCGTCGGGCAGATGTCCGGGCAGTGGGTGTAGCCGAAGAACAGCAGGGTGAGCCGGCCCGCGGCATGCGGGCGCAGGTCGTAGGGCCGCCCGGCGGTGTCCGTCAGACGCAGGTCCGGCATCGCGATCGGTGCGCCGAGCGTGGTGCCGCGGATCCCCGCGCTCGGTGACGTGGATGCGCCGCGCACCAACGGGCCCGCCGAGGAGCCTCCCGAGGAACAGCTGGAGATCGCTACGAGAGCGACGAGAAGGACGAGGGGGAGGACGGGAACGAGGAATGTCCGGCCGGGAGGAAGGAACGGGCGGTCGGTCCCGGCGGGGGTGGACAGGCCACGGCGGAACCGGGTGGCGCGAGGCGCCGGCATGTAGGGCATGGGAGAACTCCAGACTGGGTACTACCCCGGCGACACGGTGTGACGCGAACCCGTCACTTTCGGCGATGATTCGGATGAGATACCCCAGGGGATCTCCACCCGGCCCGGCCGGGGCGGAACCGTGCCCGGCGAGATGGGCAAGCGCGGAGAGGGCCACGCATGTGCCGGCGAACACGGTTGTTCGCATCACGCGTGCCCCCGCTCCGGCGGACGCCTCCATGCCGTCAGAGTGTAGGAGCCTTCCCGACCGAATGTTCTACGTGACGTCGAAGATTTGGGTCGAAGATTTTGTCGGCCACCCGCGAAGGCCGGTCAGGTCCAGCCGAGGGCCGAGGCGTCCCGACCGGATATCGCCGCCGGTTCGCCGCCGGCGTCCGCGAAGGCGCGCAACGCGCCGACCAGGCTGCCCCGCACGTCCGGAGCGAGCCGGGCGACGATCGTCGCGATCTCGGCCCGGCGCCGGGCGGTGACCTCGTCGACGAGGCGCCGGCCCGGCCCGGTCAGCTCGACGATGACCTCCCGCCGGTTACGCGGGTTGCCGACCCGGAGGATCAGCCCGGCAACGACGAGCCGGTCGGCCATCCGGGTGGCCGTGGAGGGGTGCACGTCAAGCGACTCGGCGAGCTCCCCGGCGCGTTGCGGTCCACGCCCGGCGAGCACGACGAGCATCCGGAACTGCGGCAGGGTGACATCCTCGCCGACGGCGGCGATCGAGCGGGCCGACACCGCCACCAGCAGCCGGGATGCCGTCAGGACCGCATCGGTGACCTCGTCGACGTCCACGCCCGGCACTCCCGCGGGGTCGGGAACCGAGGGCGGCAGGGYGGAGCCATCCGGCGGGCATGCCATGTCACCGTTTTACCGCGCAACGCGATCTCTACTCGGACCGGATCATGGCAAGCACAAAGCAACAGTTGTATGGTGCAAACATGCCGGTGACGTCACGCGGGATCTCCACCCGATGGGCAGCCCGTCCGGAGATCTACCAGCACCGAGCCGGCGCCGTCCTCGCGGCCCTGGCCGTCATGATCGGCGCGGGGGTCGGGCTCGGCGCGGTCGCCTTCCGCGGGCTGATCAACCTCTTCACAGAGGTGTTCTGCGGCCGGGCGGACTGCTCGGTCGGCGGACGGCTGCCCAACCCCCACATCCCGGACCTGGGTTTCTGGTTCCTGCTGGCCGTCCCGGTGATCGGAGGCTTGGTCTACGGACCGCTCATCCACCGGTTCGCCCGGGAGGCCCGCGGCCACGGAGTCCCCGAAGTGATGTCCGCCGTCGCCGAACGCGACGGCCGCATCTCCCCCCGCGTCTCGGCGGTGAAGTCACTGGCCTCGGCGTTGTGCATCGGTGCCGGAGGGTCGGTCGGCCGGGAAGGCCCGATCGTGCAGATCGGCGCGTCCCTCGGGTCGGCTCTCGGCCAGCTCCTGCGCGTGCCGGGCCGCCGGCTGCCGATCCTCGTCGCCTGCGGCGCCGCCGGCGGCATCGCCGCCACCTTCAACGCCCCCGTCGCCGGCGTCCTGTTCGCCCTGGAGGTGATCCTGCGGACCTTCACCGCCGAGGCCTTCGGCGTCGTCGTGCTGGCCGCCGTCACCGCCAGCGTCATCGGGCGCGCCGCCTTCGGTGACACTCCCTTTCTCAGCCTGCCCACCTTCGCCCTTCACAGCCAGGGCGAATACCCCCTGTTCATCCTGCTCGGCGTGGTGGCCGGCCTAACCGGCGTGCTGTTCACCCGCCTGCTCTATCTCATCGAGGACCTCTGCGACTGGGCCTGGCGCGGCCCCGAATGGCTACGCCCCGCTGTCGGCGGCCTGCTCCTCGGCACCGTCCTGCTCGCCCTGCCCCAGATGTATGGCGTCGGCTACCCGGTCCTCGAACACACCGTTCACGGCGGGTACGCCCTGTGGTTCCTGCTCGTCCTCATCGGCGGGAAGATCGTGGCCACGAGTCTCACCATCGGCATCGGCGGCTCCGGCGGCGTCTTCGCCCCGTCCCTGTTCATCGGCGCGTCCACCGGCGCCGCCTTCGGCACCCTCGCCCACCATATCGCCCCGGGCACCATCGCCCCTGTCGGGGCCTACGCCCTGGTCGGCATGGGTGCCGTCTTCGCCGGCGCGGCCCGCGCGCCCATCACCGCCGTGCTCATCCTGTTCGAGCTCACCGGCGAGTACACGATCATCCTCCCCCTGATGACCGCCGTCGTCGTCGCCACCCTGACCAGCCGGCTCCTGAGCACCGACACCATCTACACCCTGAAGCTGACCCGCCGTGGCGTCGACCTCGACGCCTCCCACGACCTGCGCCGCCTGCGGGCCATCCCGGCCACCGCCGCGATGCGGTCACCGCCCCCGCCGGTCCCGGCCGGCGCGCTCCTCTCCGAGGTCGCCGCCCTGCTCGCCGGCTCGCCGTTCCCCGCCCGCCCCGTCACCGACGGACACGGGCACTACCAGGGGATCATCACCACACCGGCCGTCACCCACGCCCTCGAGACCGACGCCCGGGCCGAGCAGCGCGCCGCTGGCGACCTCGCTGTCCGCCCTCCCGCCCTCACCGTCGACGACAGTGTCGCCACCGCCCTGCATGCACTCACCGACGACCCCGGCGCCCCGGGCCTGCCCGTGCTCACCAGCGACGGCCATACCGTCGCGGGATGGGTCACCCACCAGTCGGTACTTGCCGCCGTCTACCCGCCGCCGGCCGAAACGGGCGGGACGCGCACCGAACCGGTCCAACGCGTCGACGAACACCGCCTTCAGGGTCAGGTCACTTTTCCCGGTGAGATCACTCATCGCACACGCTCCAGGACACTCGCATAGTTGGCGACCGCCA
>NZ_MRUJ01000187.1:0-21198 GCF_002099325.1 Frankia sp. KB5
CGGCCCACAGCCACGCCCACGAACCGCCACCTACAGCAAGATCCCTAAACCAGGTGAATGCTTACTGGCTTCCGACCTTCCACGACATGGGGCTGATGTTCGGCGTCGTTCTGCCGATCTATACCGGGATGCCCGCGTATCTCATGGCACCGGAGTCCTTCATCCGGCGACCACGGCGCTGGCTGCAGGCGGTCGCACAGTTTCGGGCGACGCACTCCATCGCGCCGAATTTTGCCTACGAGCGATGCCTCAGCACCGTCACCGATGATGAGCGCTCCGATCTGGATCTGTCGTCGTGGGAGTACGCCATCAATGGCTCGGAGACCGTCCGCAGCCAAACCATGCGACGGTTTGCCGCCATGTTTCAATCCTCAGGCCTGCGGGCGGAATCACTGATGGCCGGGTATGGACTCGCCGAAGCCACCCTGATGGTGACCGGCAGCCCGGCTGGTCGTACCGCGGAGACACTCTGGCTCTCGGCGGAGGCCCTGCGTCGGGGATACGCCCTGGTCGTTGACAGCGAGCGCGCCGACGCACGGCCGGTCACCACCTGCGGGCGTCCACAGGGGGACACTGTTGTGCAGGTGGTCGATCCGGAGACCTGCCGCCGGCTTGGCGATGGTCAGATCGGCGAAGTATGGATCAGCGGCGCGTGCGTAGCCGCCGGCTACTGGCTTCGCCCACACGAGACGGAATCGGAGTTCCGTGCCCGTGTGGTCGGTGACGGCGGTGACGCTTCTTTCCTCAGAAGCGGCGACCTGGGATTTCTCCATGAAGGAGATCTCTATATAACGGGCCGCCGGAAAGACCTGATCATAATCAACGGGGAGAACCACTATCCGACTGACATCGAGTTTACTGCGGAACAAAGCAACGAGACGCTTCGGATCTCCTCGACATGCGCCTTCTCGATCGAGAAGTCCGGAGTCGAGAAACTGATCGTCGTTGTCGAGGTTGACGGCAGAGTCCAACGCGGGACCAATCCGCATGAGTTGACCCGGGACATCTCTACCGCGGTCTGGCGCGAACACGGAATCCCAACCTTCTCGGTGCTTCCGGTGAAGCGTGGCGGACTGTTCCGAACCACGAGCGGAAAGCTTYGGCGAGGAGCATGTCGCGATGCATACCTGGCCGGCGAGCTCCCCGTCATCACGTGGACCGGCCCAAGCCCGAAGCGCGTCGGGGAGATCCTTCACTGGCTGCGCGAGTGGGGACGGCGTCGGGTCGACTCGCGGCTTATGGACGAACGTCGCACCATCCCGCCCCACATTATCCTTGCGCTTGCCCGGAGGGGTCTGTTCGGGATTCAAGTACCCCGGGAGCGCGGCGGTCTGGCTCTCGGCGAGGTCTCGACAGCACGGATATTCGAGCAGCTCGCGGCGATCGATCTCTCGCTTGCGACCTTTGTCTGCGACGGCAACATACTCGGAGTCAACCCGATCCTCTCCCATGCCGGTGAGCCGAAGCAGGAGCGACTACTGCCGGATCTGGCTGCGGGCAGGATCCTGGCCGCATTTGCGATGACTGAGCCCGAGGCCGGATCCGCTATGACCGCGATACGGGCGACCGCCCGTGAGACCGCACCTGGCCGGTGGTCGATCGATGGCACCAAGTCCTGGAGCGGGACATCCGCCTGGTCGGATCTCGTCGTCACCTTCGTGCAGACCCGAGATCGTGACGACCGGCCTGTTGGGATCACCGGGTTTGTGATCCCAACGGATGCGCCTGGTGTGCGAATCGGCCAAGAAGAGCTCACCATGGGTATGCGGTCAATGGTGCAGAACTCCATGCACTTCGAGAACGTGGAGGTGGCCGACGAAGACCTCCTGGGGGCTCCCGGCGAGGGCCTGACGATCGCGCAGCATTGCCTGATGCGGGCCCGCCTCCATATCGGTGCCCTGTGTCTTGGTGCGATGAAGCGATGCCTTCAACTGCAGCTCCGGTACGCGGAACGCCGTGAGATCGTAACAGGTCGACTGCTAGAAAACCCGGTCATGCGAGAGCGCCTAGCCGCCGCCACGGCTGCCGTGGCCTGTGTCGAGGCACTTGTGCAYGGTACCGCCGAACTACTCGACGACGATGAGGCCGTGCCAGATGCCCTCTTCTTGGTAATCAAGATCACAGCTCCGGAACTCCTCTGGAAGGTCGTGGACGGCGCGATTCAGGCTCTGGGCGGACGAGGTTATATCGAGACAAACATCCTTCCTCAGTTCCTCCGGGATGCGCGTGTCCTGCGAATCTTTGAAGGTCCTACGGAGAGCCTGCGTATGCACCTGGGTTCCACCATGATGGCGGGAGACCGGAGACAGGTGATCGACCTCCTCGTTCGACACTGCGGCGCGCATGATCTAGCCGCTGAGCTGGAGGCGACGGCCAGTCGCCTCCAGGAACAGTGTGGGCAGGCATCGACGTCCGCCACCTCGGCGGACTGCACCCGTGCCGCACATGACGTTCTCGGAGAGATGGCGGCGGCGGCGCTCGTGTCCGCGATGACGCGCCGTGCGGCGGAGGGGCGAGACGAGAGATACACGCGGGCGGCCACCTGGTCACTTGAGCAGCTCGATCTAGCTCGCCAGCGGGCGCTGTGCTCGGCAGGGGAGATCGGCGGCCGCTATCCGGCGGCTCAGGAGACGGCTGCCGAGATCGGTTCGTACACGAGCTCGATCGGCACCATGGACCGGCAGGTGGCTGGCGTCGTCGGCGAGGTCGACCCGTATCTTCGGGAGACGTTCGAACCTGCATACGCCCGCGGCGTCGAGAACGGTGAGCCAACCGGCGAGGAAGCCCCGGGAGGGGACGTGCGCGGCTGGTTGATGAGATGGGTGGCCGGACGCACGAACCTGCCGCTGGCAGACCTCGACGGCGATGAGCCGCTTCCCCGCTACGGGGTTGACTCGGTCAGCATCACGGAACTCGTCGGTGAGCTCTCTGAGGAACTCGGGATCGCGATACCGTCCGCGCTTGTATGGGAGTTCCCCAGTATTAACGGGCTTAGTCGGGAGATATTGCGGTCAGCTGGTCCAGTTAAGGCCCCCTAAGTACGCGTACTGTGCTGCATCAACTCGATGTCAGGAGAGAGTTGTGAGTGAACCACGACGATTGTCCGTCGGGCAGCAGGCACTTTGGTATCTTTATAGGACCGCACCGGACAGCTCCGCATATAATGTCATCTTCGCGATTCGCCTGCTCTCCGAAGTCGATCCGTCGGCCCTCGGAAGGGCGATCGTCGCCCTTGTTCGACGRCACGACCTGCTTCGCTCGACCTTTACCGAGTCGGCGGGTGAGCCGGTCCGGCTGGTAGGGAATRCGAATCGTGCTCAGTTCGATGTTCGTGACGCCCAGAGCATGTCTGAGCAGACTCTCCGGGCTCAGGTCCTGTCGGCGGYGGCCGATCCCCTGGAGCTCGCCGGCGGCGGACCGTTCCGCGCAGTCCTGTTCCATCGGCAGGAGGCTGGCTCGATTCTGCTGCTGGTGACGCATCACATAGCCACCGACTTCGTCTCTCAGGGTGTGCTGATGCGTGACCTACTCGATCTCTACCGTACGGAAGCCCACGGATCCTCTGCGGCACTTCCTGATCTCCGTGACAATTACGACACGTTCGTGACAGCGGAGAGATCGATGCTCGAGTCGGACCGGCGTGCGGATCTGGAAAGATACTGGATCAATGCCTGCAAGGGTGCACCCGGCGCCTTCGACCTGCCAACAGACAGGGTTCGYCCGCCCTATCAGTCGTTTTCGGGATCTACTTATGAAGTCCTCCTGGAACCAGGTCTCGTCGATCAGGCTCGCGCGAGCTCGAGGGGGGCCGGAGTAAGCCCCTTCATTTACCTTCTCGCCGTTTTTCAATCGCTGCTGCACCGGGTAGGAGCCCGAGACGATCTAATAATCTCGTGTCCGACAATGCCCGATATGGTGGGGTCTCTCAAGAATGTTGCAGGCTACTATGTTAACCCGGTCGCGATCCGATCTAGATACGACGCAAGTGGCACTTTCATGGAGTTCCTAAATTCCACTCGGGAGCGGGTAGCCGAAGCGATGACGCATCGGGAGTACCCCTTTCCGATGCTCGTTCACCTGCTCGATCTTCCGCGCGATCCCAGCCGTTCACCACTCACCCAGATCGCTTTCAGCGTGCAGGCGGCAGACCGATCCGGCGAGCTGCTTGACCTACACGCGCAGGGAGATCCGTCGCGAGAGCTCACCTACCGAGGCATGCGCCTCGCCTCGTTTCCGGTCCCGCAACAGGAGGGACAGTTTGATCTGTCGCTCGAGGTTGTCCAGACTTCGGCGTCAACGAGGGCGGTCTTCAAATACCGCACAGCGGTATACGACCAGCCTGAGATCGCCGATCTCGCCGATCAGTTCGTCCGCCTTCTCGCGGCGGCAGTCGAACATGCCGATCGGCCCGTTGCGTCATTCGACCTGCTGGACGGCGCGGCCCAAGCGGAACTGCTGGCACTCGGCTGTGGGCAGCAGGCAGACTCGCCTGAGCGTCTCGCCTCGGCCTTGGTGACCGCCCGGGCCGCAGAGCATCCTGACGCCGTGGCGGTGAAGGGCACCGGGGTGTGCCTGACTTACGCGGAGTTGGACCGCAAGGCCAACCAGGTTGCGCATCTGCTGCTCGGTCACGGTGTCTCGTGTGGCTCCCGCGTGGGCGTCTGCCTCCCACGCAACGCCGATGTATCCGCGGTGATGCTCGGCATCATGAAGATCGGCGCGACCTATCTTCCCCTCGACCCGGCGAATCCCCCGCAGCGCCTGGGTTCCATCCTGGCGGAGTCCCAACCGCCCGTTGTTTTCGGATCGGCGGCCACCCTGGAGGCCCTGCGGGGCCGGGCAGAGGTGCAGATCGATGTGGATGTGCCCGGCCTGCTGGACGGGTTCGCCGAGGCAGAGCCCGCCCCACCGGTGAACCCCGGGCCGGCCTATGCCATCTACACGTCGGGCTCCAGCGGGCGCCCTAAAGGAGCGCTACTCGGCCATGCCGGCCTGGTGAACCTTGCCGAATGGCAGCGGGACTACTTCGACCTGGGTCCGGGGAGTGGCGTCCTGCAATACGCGTCTCTGGGGTTCGACGCTTCGGTGTGGGAACTGTTCATGGCGCTTGGTTCGGGCGCGACGCTGCACGTCCCCGACTGCGCCGCGCTGGTGGGATCCGATCTCGCCCGGCTGGTGGACAAAGCCGGTGTCACCCACGTGACCCTACCTCCGTCGGTCCTTGCGACGCTTGCCCCCGAGGAAGTTCCGATGCTCGCTCACGTGATCTCCGCCGGTGAGGACTGTCCCGCCGATCTGGCGCGGCGCTGGTCCGATGGCCGCAGGTTACACAACGCGTACGGACCGACGGAGGCCACTGTCTGCACCACGGTGAGCCGTCACATCGCCGACGGACGCCGTCCGGCGATCGGTCGCCCCATCCGCAATACCCGTGTCTATCTCGTTGACGAGGCGCTGCGGCTGGTGCCCCGCGGGGTACCCGGGGAACTAGCGATTGGCGGCCTGGGCGTCGCCGAAGGCTATCTGAGTCGGCCGGACCTCTCAGCGGAACGCTTCGTGGCCGATCCCTGGTGTCCCGGTGGTCGGATCTACCGGACCGGCGACATGGCGCGGTGGCGACGTGATGGAGAGCTAGAGTTCCTGGGTCGGCGAGACAGCCAGGTCAAGGTGCACGGATACCGGATTGAGCTGACCGAGGTGGAGGAGATCCTGACCCAGCACGCCGGTGTCAGGTATGCGGTGGTAACGGTACAGGGGCAGGGCGTGAGCAAGCGCCTTGTGGGCCATGCCGTCGGTTGGGACTCCGACACGCCGCTGGCACCCGAGGAGCTGCTGGACTGGGTGCGTGACCGGCTTCCCGCCTATCTGGCCCCGGCCACGATCCATGTGGTGGATGCGCTGCCGCTCACCACGAACGGAAAAGTCGATCGGGCTGCTCTCGCTTCGACTCCCTCGACCACTCCAGAAGAAAGGATCGCGCCGCGGAACGCGACAGAGGAGATTCTCGCGGATATTCTCCGACAGGAACTTGGTGTGTCGGATGTCGGTGTCTACGACGACTTCTTCGCCATAGGTGGACATTCCCTGCTGGCTGCTCGACTGGGACATCTGGTGCGCGAACGATTCGGTCGCGAGCTACGGCTTGCGCAGATCCTGCGGTATCCGACAGTTGCCGGTATGGCCAGACTTCTGGACACCTCGGCGGCGGATAAAGACTTTCTGCCGGAAATCGTCCCCGGCCCGGATCCGCACGAGCCTTTTTCCCTGACCGACGTGCAGCAAGCATATCTCCTGGGCCGGCGCGAGGACTTCACTCTGGGGGGAGTGTCGGCGCACGGATACTTCGAGGTGGAAGGTCCTGGGCTGGCCCCAGAGCGGCTCACCGACAGCTGGAACATCGTAATCGAGCGGCATGGGATGCTTCGAGCCGTGTTCACCGAGGTGGCGCAGCGGGTCCTTCCCTCCGTACCGCGCTACATGATTCGTGTTCACGATTTCCGGCAGCGGAGTCCTCTCGAGCTCGCCTCGCACATCGCCGAGATCCGGGAGGAGATGTCCCACCAGATTCTGGCTGCGGACCGGTGGCCGCTGTTCGATATCCGGCTGACCCTGCTCCCAGACGAGCGCAGCCGTCTGCACCTGAGTTTCGACGGCCTGGTCGCGGACGGAGTGAGCCTCCGACGGGTACTTGCCGAATGGGCCGAGCTGTATGACGACCTCGACGCTGAGCTGCCGACGGTCGCTATCGGTTTCCGTGACTACCAGATGGCTACGCAGGCAGTTGAGGGCACGTTCCACTACGAGCGTTCCCGGCGCTACTGGCAGGAGCGGGTGGCCGAGTTTCCACCCGGACCGGAGCTGCCGGTGGCACGGGAGCCGCTCCCCGGGGACATACCACGATTCGACCGGATTTCCGCACGGCTGCCCGCCGAGACCTGGCAGGCTCTGCGACGTTCTGCCACTCGGGACGGCGTGAGCCTCTCAAACCTAGTACTCGCCGCGTATGCGGAGATTCTTGCCAGGTGGAGCAAACGCCGCCATTTCACCATCAACGTGACTTTGTTCAACCGCCTTCCACTGCACCGTGATCTGGACGCCGTGGTCGGCGACTTCACCTCGCTGAGTCTGCTGGAGGTGGACCTGCGGCGCAGCAGCGCGGTGGGGGACACCGCACGCGCAGTCCAGCGCCGCCTCTGGGACGATCTCGACCACCGGTACTACAGCGGCGTGCGCGTCCAGCGTGATTGGGCGCGTACACATGGCCGGAAGACGGCCGGTGCGAGCATGCCCGTCGTGTTCACCAGCTTCATCGACAGCGGTACCGACGGCTGGGGTTTCGAGCGCTTCGGGGAGGTAGTGGCATCCGCGAGCCAGACACCACAGGTCTGGCTGGACCATGTCGTGGTCGAGCAGGGTGGAGGTGCCGACCTGGTGTGGAACGTGGTGCCTGACATGTTTCCGGACGGACTTCTTCAGGACATGTTCACCACCTATACTGAGCTGCTCCGCGAACTGGCGGAGGATGCCACTTCCCGGCGACAGGAATGGCGTGATCTGCGGCCGCCCGCGCATGTACGGGAACACGCGAAGGCGAACGCGACGGAGATGATCTGGGATAGGATCCCGCTGTTGCACGAACCCTTTTTCGACAGGGCCGCGCAAGCACCGAACGCCACGGCGTTGATCGCCCCCGACCGCACCCTGAGCTACCGGGAGGTCGCTGACGAGACCGAGCGGCTCGCAGCCACCCTGAGCGCATATAGCCTCAGCACCGGCGACCTGGTCGCGGTCGTGATGGAGAAGAGCTGGCAGCAGGTGGTCGCCGTTCTGGGAATTCTGCGGGCCGGACTGGCCTATCTGCCCATTGGCAGCCAGTTGCCCGCAGCCCGACGGGCGCTGCTCCTGCATGAGGCAGGGGCGCGGATCGCCGTCACCCGGATCGCCGACCGACATCTTCTCGATCTTGGTGAGGTGCTGGATGCGAAGCTCCCGGACGGGTTCGTCGTCTGCGTGGTCGACGAGCCCAGACCGGCCGGGCGGCTCGCTGCGATAGCCCGGCCTCCGGTGTCGGCGGACGATCGTGCCTATGTCATTCACACCTCCGGTTCCACCGGAAAGCCGAAAGGCGTTGTGATCAGCCATGCCGCCGCAATGAACACCATCCTGGACGTCAATCGCCGCTTCGGTATGACAGAAAAGGACCGCGTTCTGGCGCTGTCCGGGCTGAATTTCGATCTTTCGGTCTACGACGTCTTCGGGATCCTCGCGGTGGGCGGAGCGGTGGTCGTCCCCGATCATCGTTCCCAGACGGACCCGACGCATTGGCTGCAGCTCGTCGAGCGTCATGGGGTAACCGTGTGGAACTCGGTTCCGGCACTTATGGGATTGGCACAGCAGTGGGCGGCGCTTGAGCGGGACGCGGATCTCGGGTCCCTGCGTGTCGTTCTTCTCAGCGGCGACTGGATCCCGCTGAACCTGCCGGATCAGATTCGGTCGCGCAGTCCCGAGGCGCAGATCGTCAGTCTGGGTGGAGCGACCGAAGCGAGTATCTGGTCGATTTCCCATCTCATTGAAGAGCTGTCCGAGGGGTGGCCGAGTGTTCCCTATGGAAAACCCCTGGCCAACCAGACTTTCGAGGTTCTCGACGAGATTTTGCAACCTCGACCGACCTGGGTACCGGGAGAGTTGTACATCGGCGGCTCGGGTGTCGCTCATGGCTACCTCGGTGATCCTGTACGGACGGCGGAGAAGTTTATCTTCCACCCCGTCAGCGGGGCCAGACTCTATCGAACCGGTGACTGGGGAAGGTATCGGCCTGGCGGCGACCTGCAGTTCCTGGGCCGCGAGGACCAGCAGATCAAACTTCATGGAAACAGGATCGAGATTGGCGAGATCGAGGCGGCACTGCTCCGGAATGACGAGGTTCACAACGTCCTCGTCGCGGTGTCCGGGCAGGGCAGTGATCGCAGGCTGACGGCCTACGTGGTGGGATCGCCTCAAGGCGAAGGAGACGACGCACGGTCGCTGTTCGTTCGCGACGAGGAACATCCAAACCAGCCGCTGGTGCTCTCCCCGGAACGTGCCCGCAGCTATCTTCTGCGGCACCTTCCCCAAGCTATGGTTCCGACGGCGTTTGTGCCTCTGGACGCGCTACCACTGACCGCAAACGGCAAGGTCGATCGCAGCCGGCTGCCGACCGCCGACGCCGACGCCGACGGGTCGAGTACCGCACCCGCGCAGGAGCGACCGTGGAAAGGCGTCGAACGTTTCGTGGCCGAGATATGGTCGACCACCCTGGAAAGGGTCGTCCGCGGTGTCGAGGAGAACTTCTTCTCCCTCGGCGGCGACTCGCTGTCCGCCGTCCGCATCCTGTCTCGGATACGAGACGAGTTCGGGGTGCGCCTAGAGATACGTGAGCTGTTCGACGCACCTACGGTGGCCGAGCTGGCCCGGCTGGTCGAGGCTCGGCGAGAGGACGGTGCAGGATCTCGACAGAATCCTGTCCCGGTGTCCGGAACGAACTGGGTAGAGGAAACCCTGTGAACACTGACACGGCCATTTTTCTCCAGTGGTTAGCTACGCAGGACGTGTCCCTGAAAGTCGACAACGGACGGCTGATCGTCCGGTCCGGTTCCGGGCCGATCGCCGATGACCTCCGCGCCCGCCTCCGCGAGCGGAAGGCTGATCTGCTGCGTGAGCTGACGCAGCAGCAGGCCGAGCCCTCGTTCGGGCAGCAACAGCTCTGGCTTCTCGATCGGTTGGAGGGCGGCGGTGCCGCATACAACGTCACCGCGGTTATCCGGGTGCGGGGAGCGATCGATGCCGCGGCGCTGAAGCGAGCCCTGACCGAGGTGGTGCGTCGTCATGAGGTGCTCCGTACCAGCCTTGTCGAGCAGGACGGCCTACTGCTCACCCGAACTCGTCCGGCGATGGCCGTTCCGCTGACGCTGGTGGACCTATCTGACGCCGGTCCGGACGAGCGCGAAACCCGGTTCGACGACCTTGCCACGGAGTTCGCCTGCCGTCGCTTCGACCTGAGCACGGACGTGCTTCTGCGAGCCTTCCTCGTGCGGACTGGTCCGATGGAGCACGTTCTAGTGATGACCCTCCACCATATGGGTGGTGACGGGGCGTCCGTCGGCCTACTTAAACGGGAAATCTCCCAGCTCTACACTGCATTCCGGGCAGGCCAATCCTCTCCGCTTCCTGAGCTGGCTGTGCAGTACCGAGACTTTGCTGACTGGCAGCGAGGCCAGTTCCGCAGCGGCCCGACGCCAGCCGAGGTCGAGTTCTGGAGGGCGTATCTGAGCGGAGCTCCGAAGGCGGTCAGACTTCCGATGGACAGGCCCAGAACGGCCTTCCACACCTTTCGGGGCGGGACCGTCAGATTCCGGATCGAACCATATCTGGCGTCCGAACTGCGCCGGCTGTCGACACGCGCCGGCGCATCCCTGTTCATGTGTCTTCTCGCGATCCTGAAAGTACTTCTGGGAAAGGCTGGTGCCGGGGATGACCTGGTCACCGGAACTCCGGTCTCAAGTCGAGGTAACCAGCGTTTCGATGATGTTATCGGGTATTTTGTCAATACATTCGTGGTGCGCGTCGACATCTCTGGAGATCCGAGCTTCTACGAAGTCCTAGGGCGCGTCCGCCACGCTGTGCTGAGCGCCCATGCGCATGCGCAGACGCCTTTCGAGCACGTGGTGAGGGCGGTCAACATACGCCGCGGCGCGAGTTATCTCCCCGTCTACCAGGTCATGTTCGGCCTGCAGTCGGGCGAGTCAAGCGAGCTGTCGCTCGAGGGCGCCGAGACCGAAGAGATACCCTTTGACCCTCCCGTCGCGAAACATGACCTGACCCTGTTGTTCGACGAGGTGGACGGAGCCCTCCTGGGTCGCCTCGAATACAACAGGAACATCTTCGACGAGGCAACCGTGCAAGTCCTCGCGGCTAGCTACAGCGAGCTTGCCAGCGTAGTCGTCGCTCGGCCGCGGCAACGGCTGTCGGCGGTGGTGGAACTATCCCCGTCGACCATGGCACTGGCGTCGAAGATCGTGGCCCCGGAGAAGGATAAGGATGGCTCCGGCGATTTAGAAACGGTCGCCTCCGCGCACCCGCAGAGCGCAACGGTGCGGGCCGTGTCACGCATCTGGTCGACCGTTCTCGGTAGTACCGACGTGCGAACGGATGTAGATTTCTTCTCCATTGGTGGCAGTTCCATGGCGATGATGAAGGTTAATCTCGAGATCTATCGTGAGCTTGGGTTGGAGATCCCCGTGGCCCGGCTGTTCGAGAATCCGACCGTCCTGGGAATGGCCAGGTACCTGGATCAGGTACTCGTCGAAGGATCCGTGCGGCCGGCCAGCAGCGGAGGCCAGGGATGGATCCGCCCCGTGCTCCCCGTCGAGGGCCCCGGACATCTGTGGAACATCGTCGCCACCGGTCCGGATGGCATCTGGGCCGCCGGCCGGCGTGATCTCCTCGACGGTCGTGGCGGCTCGGTGTCGGTGGTGGTGCACTGGGACGGTCAAAGCTGGACGGAGGTCGACCATCCGGACCTGGGCCGGGTGGTGGGGGCTACCTCGCGGGCACGCGACGACGTCTGGATGTCGGGCCTCCACGGCCTGGTCCGATGGGACGGTGCCCGATGGGAGCGCGTGGGCGGCTCGGCTCCCGACCGGGACTGCGCGTCGGTGACGGCGGTGGCCGACGAGGTCTGGACCCTGGTTCGGCCCGCTGACACCGCACAGCCGTTGGCGGTCGCGAGATGGGATGGGCGTACCTGGGCGCGGGAGTCGCTCCCGCTGCCGGCGTCGGGCGCGACGTTGCATGGATGCCTGCACGGCTGCGCGCCGGATGACCTCTGGGTCTCCACGGTCCGGGCCCTCCCCTCAGGCGACGTCGAGTCCTGGGTGTTGCACTGGGACGGGACGGCGTGGTCACGGGTCGGCCTGCCAGACCTCCCCGGCAGCGACACCGAGATCATCCGGGTCCACGCCCGTGGCTCCGGCGATGTCTGGCTGCTTGGCGCCGGGGTACGGCAGGCGGTACGCGACAGAGAGCGGACTGGACTCGCCCTGCACTGGGACGGGTCCGGGTGGACGAGGACGACGATGTCCCCGCAAGGCTGTGGCCGACTCAACAGCATGCTGCGGACGGCATCCGGCGATCTCTGGGCGGCCGGAGGAGGCAGTGGGGTGCCCGGCTTCCTGATCCGCTGGGACCGTGCGGCGAACACCTGGATCTCGGCACAGGCTCCCCAGTCAGCGCTGTTGGGTGATCTCGTGCAGATTCCCGGCACGACCCGGTTACTGGCCGGGGGCGCCGACCACAACGGACTGGCAGTGTTCACCAGAGATGACCAACCATGACCGGTGCAACTGCCGGAGAGCGCGGATCCCAGTGTCGCCCCGGCAGCTATCAGCCAGGAGTGCGGCTACTCGAGGGCGACACCCGTCTGACGGAGAACGGACCATGCTGCGTGCCCGCTGCGATCCACCTGGACGGCATCCTGGACGCCGACGCGCTGATGTCTGCCTGGTGCGCGCTGACCGCTGGGTACGCCCTACTCCTGCCGACCGCCGCCCACCGGACGAAGCAGCCCGACGCGCCGGGCGTGCTGCCCATACTCTTGGAGCATCTGAACACGATCCCATTGCTGGAGCAGGACGACCAGTTCCAGCGCCGTTTCCTCGCGGAGGCGGCGCGACCGTTTCGGACCGGGATCGACTTTCCGGCTCGGGCGACTCTGCTGCGCCGGTCCGAGACGTCCCACATCCTCCTGATCGCCTTTGACCCGCTCGTTCGGGACGAGTGGTCGGTGGATGTCCTGGCTGGCAGGCTCATCGAGCTGTATCAGACTCCGCCGCAGGAGCCGTCGGTGTCGGCAGGTTCCCATCCATCGCCTGCCGACGCGGCGTCCACCTCCGGCCTGCCGGCAACAGCGTCCGCCGAGCCTGTTCGACCGGAATACACCAGCGGCGCCTTCCGCCACAGGAGCCTTTCGCGGGATGCGACGGACGGCCTGCGAATGCTTGCCGAGCACTGGAACGCGATGCTTTCCGACGTCCTGTTCTCAGCCTGTCAGCCCGCGCTGGCGCAGTGGCCGCCGACGTCGTCCATGCGATTGACTGCAACGATGCCGACCGGGGTCCAGTCGCGAACGGGAGCGCCGAGCACGGCCGTCGACGCGGCGCGTGCCGTCTGCCGACGCCTGCCGGGGGACCGGCCACCGTCGGCGGCCGGCGGATTCCGGTCGTCGGTCTCCTCCGATCCCTGGACACCGCCCCCCCTCCTGTGGTTCTGGTCTGATGCGGACGATGCCAATCTACCTCGGGTACCCGCCGGACCGGAGCAGTGCGTCCGGATCCATCCGCGACGAACCGTCACGAGAAACGCGCTGACCCTTGCGGTCTCCCTGTGGCCGGGCGGAAGTCTCGCAGTGCGCCTGATCTACCCGGAGCGCCGGTATACGGCTGCGGCGGCTGACTCCCTCCTGGAGATTTTCGTTAATATTCTTGAAACGCTCTCCGAGCAGTGCGAACAGGAGCTCATTTGATGCCCAGCTGGTTCCTCTTTAGTGAGCCTGGGCGGTCAGCAAGAATCAGGCTCTTCTGTTTTCCTTATGCCGGCGGGGTAGCCAGTGGATATCGTGAATGGTGGCAGCGGTCGAATTCTGATATACAGGTGGCTCCCGTTCAGCTTCCCGGAAGGGAGAACCGCATCGCGGAACCGGCGGTGCCCGATCTATACCAGCTGGTTTCCTTGGCCGCACAGGCACTGCGGGACCACGTGGACAGGCCCTACGCGTTGTTCGGGCACAGTATGGGAGCGATGATCGCTTATGAGCTGTCCCGTTACCTGGCGAAAATGGGCAGTCGACCTCCAGTCCGGCTGCTGGTGTCCGGCATGTCCGCGCCCGATCTGCTGAGCGGGACTTCCTCTCCCCGGCGGCGTTCGCGCGAGGAGATTATAGCCGAACTCCGCCGACTGCACGGTACTCCGTCCGACATGCTCGAGAACGAGCAGATCCTGGACTTTCTACTCCCCCGCCTACAGGCGGACTGGCAGGTGACCGAGAGTTTCCGCTACCGTCCGGGACCGAGGCTCGCCGTCCCGATCAGCGTTTTTGGCGGCACCGCCGACCCGGATGTCCCGATCACCGACCTGCTGGCCTGGAATGCGCACACGAAGTCCGACACACGTATCCGGCTCCTGCCCGGTGACCACTTCTTCGTCGACCGGCACAGCAGCACCGTCGCCGACCTCGTGTTCGCCGATATCGTCGAGTCCCTGCGATCCGATTGATCCCTCCCGGTCCGGATCGCTCCTGGGATCACAATGAACATCCTCCTTCAGGGATATCCTCATGACTAAGGTCGAATTCCTTCCACATAAAGAATCTGATCCGTCTCATTCACTCGGTGATCGCGCTGCCGGCGCGGCGGCGGCGGCGGTGGGTGCGCTCGACGCGAAGCGTTACGCGAATGCTATGCGCGAACTGGATCGGGTTGCCATGCACGCGATGCTGACCGCCCTGCGAGCAGTCGGACTGTTCGAAGAGGACGTCGAGTGTGACGAGCCTGGCGTGGCCGCGACGGTCGGGGTGGCGCCACGACATCGGTGGATCCTCCGGCGCTGGCTGGAGGTACTCACTCGAGAAGGCGTCCTCGCCCACGATGGGGCCACCGGGCGGTACCGAGTCTCCGGTCCGGCATGGCAGTACCCTTCCGGGTACCGATCGAACATCGAAACCCTGTGTCTCGACCTAGGGTACTCGCAGGAGCTCGCCAGGTTCTTTGAGYGATGCAATTCCGATCTGCTCGGCCTGCTGCGTGACGAAAAGATGCTCCAGGAGATGCTCTTCGTCGACGGCGGTCTGGATATTGCGAAAATGGCGTATCGAGATAATATTTCCAACCGCTATTTAAATGCCGTGGCGGCCGAGGTGCTGCGTACTGTGGGCGGGTCCGTTCCGCCGGACGATGAATTCCGTGTAGTAGAGCTAGGTGCTGGTGTCGGCGGTACAAGTACGACGGTCATCRCTGCGCTCGGGTCGATGGAGAGGAAGATTGAATATCTTTTCACAGATGTCTCCCCATATTTCCTGTCGGCCGCCCGAAGGACTTTTTCGGCCCAGCCATGGGTACGCTATGACCTGTGTGACATAAACGCCCATTTGGGTCTCCCCGGATCGGCTGAAGTCCCGCCCAATGTCATCCTCTCGGCAAATGTTCTCCATAATGCATACGACATTAGGGAAACGCTTTCCTGGCTGTGCAAGGCGGTCCGTCCGGGTGGCCTCGTCGTATTCATCGAGACGTGCCGGGAACATTATCAACTGCTCAACTCGATGCATTTCATGCTCTCGGCGAAGCCCGGTCATCGGTATCCTGGGTGTGCTGATCGGAGGGCTGGCTCCGGCAGGGTATGCCTGAGTCGATCCGAATGGGTGGATGAGCTACACTGGTCGGGTTTGCGTCCGCTGCTCGTGCTGCCCGACGACGAGCATCCGCTCGCGGCATTTGCGCAACATGTTTTTGTTGCCCGTGCCGGCGGTTGATGAAGGACGCGACAGTATCACTGGCCGTTCTGGGCGGCGGGAGGGCTCCGGTACGCGAGACGCTCGGCGCGACGAACCGGGCACCGTTCCTCGCTGCGGGCCGATATTCAGGCGACAAGGTTCCGGCGCGTGCCCGGCCAGGCGCCGCGACATTGATGAGGTGAGGAGGCGCAGTGCAGGAACCGTGGGAGCGGTCCGTGTCTACGGCAGGCACCGGACCGCAGGTCGTGATCACAGGTCTGGGAACGACTACGCCGCTGGGCGGGGATGTAGCGGCCACATGGCAGGGGCTGCTCGCCGGCCGCTGYGGTGGACGGCGGCTCACCGAGGACTGGGCCAGGGATCTGCCGGTGCGGATAGCGGCTCCACTGGCAACGCCGCTGACGCTCGGCCGGGTGGAGTCCCGAAGACTGGACCGCTGCTCCCAGCTGGCRCTGGCTGCCACGCGGGAGGCCTGGGCCGATGCTGGCACCCCCCAGGTCGACCCGGTACGGCTAGCCGCGGTGGTCGGATCGGGTATTGGCGCCATGAGCACGCTGCTGAATCAGTTCCAGGTGCTCTGCGACCGGGGGGCGCGGCAGGTTTCACCCTACTTGCTCCCCATGATTATGCCGAATTCGCCGGCGGTGACAGTAGGTCTTGCCGTCGGTGCCCGAGCAGGTGTGCATGCACCACTCAGCGCCTGCGCGACCGGCGCCGAGGCGATCGCGTATGCGTTGGACATGATCCGGGCCGGCCGGGCGGACGTTGTGGTCGCCGGTGGGACCGAGGCGGCGATCCATCCGCTTGCTCTGGCAGGGTTCGCGCAGATGCAGGCGTTGTCGAGCCGCAATGACACTCCGCAGACGGCGTCCCGGCCGTTCGACAAGGGCCGGGACGGGTTTCTGCTCGGCGAGGGTGCGGGGATCATGGTGCTTGAGTCCGCCGATCACGCCCGGGGTCGCGGTGCTCGGATGTACGCAACCCTGGCCGGAGCTGGAATGAGTGCGGACGGCTATCATGTGGCGGCGCCGGAGCCCAGCGGCGAGGGCGCGGCGAGGGCTGTGCGGGCCTGCCTGCGTTCCGCCGGGCTCTCCGCGAACGAGGTCGTTCACATCAATGCGCACGCCTCGTCGACACCAGCCGGGGACGCCGCCGAGAGCCGGGCGCTGCGGGCGGCTCTCGGCGGCGCCCTGGACGACGTGGCGGTGACGTCCACGAAGTCGATGACCGGACATCTGCTGGGAGCATCCGGGGCGGTCGAGGCGATGATCGCAGCTCTCACCCTACGGGAACGGACCGTGCCCGCGACCCGGAACCTTGACGCCCTTGACGACCAGATCGAGCTCGACGTCGTCACGGTCGAGAATCGTTTGATCCCCGAAGGCGCCGTGCTATCGAACTCGTTTGGTTTCGGCGGTCACGACGTCTGTCTCGCCTTCACCCCCTAGCGGAGTGACCGGCAGAACAATTGGTGAAGGGCATCAGGCGGTCGGTGTGGCTATGTGCACGTCCCGTGGCCCCAGTTGAGCATGACGACGGCCCCACATGACGATCTCTAACGACGTCGGGTGTGCACACAGCTTGGCCTCACCCTTGAGCCCTCCCCGCCGCCAAGGGTGATCCTCGCTCGCTGCTGGTCCAGGTCGTTTCGTAGACGTGGACCCCGCGGGCCCCACAGTGCGCCGTTTCCCCCTGGTGCCACGCCAGCGGCCCGCCTGCTCTGCGCTCAAGGCCCGTGTCGGCGAGCTGTGCGCCCTCGCCGACACGGCGCAGCGGACCGGCGACCGGGCCACCGCCTCCGCCATGTTCAACCAGGCGGCCCTGCTCGCCTCCGACCTCGGCCTACCCGACCTCGCACGCGCCTGGTGTCACCGCCACGCCGAGCTTCACCTGCGCACACATTTGCTGACCGCGAGGGCCGCGCGTCATGCCCTCGAACCCCTCGTCAACCTGGCACGCCTGCACATCCGTGCCGGCGCCGGCGACGTCGCCGCGCGGCTTCTCGACAACCTCTACCAGGCCGTCAGCACGCGAACCGACATCGTCCTGGACGACATCGTGGTGCCCGCCGCCACGCTCACCGCGACCGTGGACGACCACGCGAAGCTGCGGCAATGGCTCTGGACCGTGCTGCTCGCCGACGGCGTCCGCGCCCGCACCACCGCCGGCCGCTGGCAGGACGCCAGCACCTACCTACGCCGCCACAAGGGAATCGGTCAGCGCCTGTTCGACGGCCGCCAAGTCGCCATCCTCGCAAGCGCCATCGCCGGCAACCGGGCGGACGCGCAGGCGCTCCTGGGCGCCACAGCCTGCACCGAACCCTGGGAAACCGCCGTGCGTGACTGCCTCACGATGCTGTGCCGACGCCCCGACGATCCGGGCGTCTCCGCCGCCGCCACCGCGATGCTGGACCACTGCGGCCAGCTCGACCACGCAAACCTGCCCATCGCCTTCCGCATCCGCCTCCACCTCACAGCTCTCGACGCCGCCAGCAACGTCAACGACGTCGATCCACGACCGCTGACCCGCGCGATGATCCACCAGGTGCTGGAAGCCGGCGACGGCTACGCCGCCCGAGACCTGCTATGCGCGTCCACCGACCGCGCATTCCTCGACGCACCCCAAGCCCGCAGCCTCGCCGAACTCGTGAACATCTGCGGCCTGGACAGCGGCGCCATCCCCGCACGCCTCCGCACGGATCTGTCCACCGCTCTGGACACGATTACGGCCGTGCTCGCGGACACGATCGCCGTGCCGCTCGATCCGTGACATACCGACTACTGCAAGAATCATCCGCGTCGCAGGGGACTGGAAGATCGGCGAAGTCGGTCCAGAAAAGGGGATAGGAGGGCGTCGACATGACCAGGGCGAGCCTGCGGGCCGAGCAGGACGAACTGCGGGCGCGGATGCGGGCGGTGGGGATGAGCCACGACGAGATCGCCGTCGAGTTCGCCCGCCGCTACCACTACCGTCCCCGTGCCGCCCACCGCCACGCCCGAGGCTGGACCCAGACGCAGGYCGCGAACCACATCAACGCCCACGCCGCCCACGCAGGCCTCGACCCGGACGGCGCCGCCCCCATGACCGGCCCGAAACTGTCGGAAGTCGAGAACTGGCCGCTACCGAACAACCGCCGCCGGCCCACCCCCCAGCTCCTCGCCCTGCTCGCCGAGGTCTACGACACCGCCATCCACAATCTCATCGACCTCGACGACCGCGAACAGCTCACCCCCGCCGACATGCTTCTCCTCAGCCGCATCGACCGCGCCGGACCAGGCGAGCACCGCGATCGTTCACTACCTGTCGCGCCGCACAACACCAGGGCGCCTCAACAGCCGAGCACCTTGGCTGCGCGCGCGGAGACTCCGGCGCACCTCGGTAGGCCGTGGCCGGCGGTCGAGGCCAGGCCACCGGCAGTCGACGGTGGCGTGGCGACGCCGATGCCCTCCGTCGCGGGAGATCTCGCACGCGCTTTCCGTAGCAGCGATCCGGCCGGCTACCTTCGCGACCAGATCGGAGCGTGCGCGGGAGCCGATGGCGCACAGGGTCCGGCCGCCGCTCTCCCGACCATGCTGGGCACGGTCTCGGCGATCGAGGACGCCCTTCGGCGAGCCCCGCTCGGACACCGCCGCGAGCTGCTCGGTCTCGGCGCTCGCGCCGCGGAGTTCGTCGGCTGGCTCTACCGCGACGCCGGTCTCCTCCCTGCGGCGTCCTACTGGCAGGACCGCGCCGAGCAATGGGCGCAGGAGGCCGGCGACCTGCCGTTGCAGGGGTACATCCTGCTGAAGAAGAGCCAACTGGCATGGGACGAACGCGACGGGGCGCGCATGCTGACCTTGGCCCAGGCCGTCCAGGACGGGCCGTGGACTCTCCCGGCCTCGGTGCGGTCGGAAGCCGCGCAGCAGGAAGCCCGCGGCCACGCCCTGACAACGCGGGATCTCGCGGCTGTCGAACGGAAGCTGAGCGAGGCACGTGACCTGCTCGCGGCCAGCGTGCGCGAGCACGACGAGCAGGACATGTCGCCGCACTACAGCCCGGCGCTGCTGATGCTTCAGAGCGCGCTGTGCTACGCCGCTGCTGGGCAGCTCGACCGGGCCTTGACGATCTTCCAACGAGAGTTGAGGCCCGCGGTGTTCTCGCTGCGGGACTATGGCTACTTCCGGGCGCTGATGGCAGGTGTTCTGGCGGACCTCGGTGAGCCGGACRAAGCCGCGAGCGTCGGCACGCAGGCGCTGAACATCGGCCGGATCACGGGCTCCCTGCGCACCTGGACCGAAATCAGCCGCACCATGCACACGCTCACGCCGTGGGCGGCACGGCCGTCGGTGCGCGACCTGAAGGACGCTATCGTGACGGCCTCTCTCCCTCCCGCAGCTGCTCACCGGCCCAGTCCGCCACTGTTCGGATGACCGAGGTCTGCCAGATCTGGGTCTGGGGGTCGGCGTAGGTCGGGTCGTCGTGGACGGCGATGCCATGCTGCGCCCCATCCACAGTGACCAGGCGGGCCTCGCCGCCAAACCGGCCGATCRCCGCCCGCGAGCTGTCCACGGGGATGAAGGTGTCCTTCGTGCCGTGCACAATCAGAGTCGGCGCGGTCACAGTGTCGAGTTCGCGGTCCGGGCGCAGGTAGAAGACCTCGTTGAGCAGCGGACGGCCGAGCCGGAAGGTCGGCGAGTGCTCCAGGTAGCCGGTCTCCGCCAGGCGCCGCCCCGCGTCCTCGTCAATCTGGTCGTCATGCCAGGAGGGCTTCTGGTCGATGAACCTGTTCTTGTAGTCCAGGAGTGGATTGAAAAGCACCAGGCTGCGGACCTGCTCGGGATGGCGGGCGGCGAACAGCGCGCTTATACCGCCGCCGAAACTGGCGCCCACCAGCACCACCGTGTCCGTACCGGCCGCCCCTGCGGCATGCGAGGCAGCGGCCCGGATGTCACCGAGGATCCCGGCGATCGTAAGGTCCTCCATCCGCCCCTGACTCTCGCCGTGCGCTCGGAAGTCGAACCGGAGCGACGCGATTCCAGCCTCTGCCAGGCCGTGCGCGAGTCGGGTGAAGAAGCCCCCTTCCTCTCTCGTCACACCTCCGCCGTGCACCAGGACCGCGACCCCCAAGGGGCGGTCCGACGGCCGCAGCAGGCTCCCTGCCAGCAGCAGCCCGTCAGGACTGCGGAACGTCACGGCCTTTTCGAGATCTCGGGTCATCCCACTCCTTGAGCCGCGCGGTCCTGGCTCTGCCCACCAGCCATCGAATGCCAGCCCGCGCTCGACCATCATGATCCGTGGACGTCCGGGCGCTGTCCACGCGCGTCTCCGCGAGCGGAACCATCACATCACGGTCGCCCATCGCCTCCTATGGCTGCGACCATGAGACCAGCGACGAGCGTGCCCTCCTTGACGCGTCGGCCCTGCCCAGGCCAACACACCCCGGCAGCCACGGTGCGGGGCACCGCGCACAGGAACGCTACAAGCTCCCACGAGGACGCGAACGGATCACCGCCGGCGGGACGAAAATGTGAACTCGACGGATTGCATTCCGGCAGGTCAGGCGCTATGCCGCCGCGCGAATCAGATGTTCGCCCCGCGGGGAATGACTGGGGTGTGGATCGCTTGGGACGCTGGAGACGTAAAGCGTCGGCGGCCACGAAGGTGGCGGTCGGCCA
>NZ_MRUJ01000188.1:0-1412 GCF_002099325.1 Frankia sp. KB5
CGCAGCATCTGCGCCACCGTCGGSCAGCGGATCTACGACATCCCCCCGAACATGTCCACCGGCCAGCGGGTCGGCTGGATCGCCGAGCAGCTCACCGCCCTCGGCCTCGACCCGACCGCCCGCTGACCTGCGCCCCTGGGAGACTGTGCGCCATGACGTACACCAGTGTCATCGACGTCATGCTCCTGCTCATCCGRGASGACRCCGTYCTGCTCGCKYTGCGGKCCGGYACCGGWTTYGCGGACRRKYRGTRSAACKKCCCCTCSGGSAARCTSGAAGMCGGYGAGGACGTCGCCAGCGCGGTATGCCGCGAAGCCCGCGAGGAGGTCGGCCTCGACTTGGACCCGACGTCACTCACCCTCGCGTCCACCGTCCATTACCGGAACGTGTACGGGGAGGCGAGGCTGGGCCTGTTCTTCCGCCCAGACCGTTGGGAAGGCGAACCGGTCAACGCCGAACCGCACAAATGCGCCCACATAGCCTGGTATCCGTTGGGGGAGCTGCCCGGCAACACCTACCCCTACACGCGGATCGGCGTCGAGCTTTATCAGAAACGGCAGAACTTCGCCGCCTCCGGGTGGGCACCTGCGGACGCGTGACACGTCAAGAACGTTCGGCCGTTCGAGGCGAAGTCGATGCCGCGGACGAAGTTCTGGGCGCTGCGGGTGCTGTCTGTGCAGGTCGCGGCTCCGCACGGCGGGGAAGTACTTGTTCGCGTCGTGGGGAATGACCATCCTGCGTGATGTCGCGGACAGTGACAGGTGCTACACGCACACCGTCGAAGCCGGTCCCGTCCGGGRCCATCCGTACGGCGGTGGGGCACCGTCCGTCCGGAAGGCATCGTCGTGGAGCATTTCCCTGAGCCCTTCGTCCGTCTGATCACCGCTGTGCGTCTCGCCGACGCCAGTCCGACATCCGGCCCACCCGATCACAGCGACCTGCTACTCAATCCATCCGAGCTTCGCAGCTGGGTGGAGCAGCAGTGCGCCGGCGAGGTGAGACGGGTGCGGGTCACGGGCGCACTTGAGCGCCGTCTGGTCTTCGTCGAGCGCGGTGAAGGCCGGTGGGTGGTGGCGGACCTGTCGGGTCAACCGCACGGCTCACGGGCTTGGCCGACGTGGGCGCGGGACAGAGTGGTGCTGGACGAGCCGGGGTCCTGGCTGTCGCTGGCCGACGTGGACGAGCCGGTGGTGGAGCGGCTGTCGCGGCCGGGCGTGCTGCTGGCCGCGTTGTATCACCCGGAGACGTTTCCCCTGCCGCGGTTTCCGCTGGGGATCAGCACGGTGGCGCGGGCGGCCCGCGAGACGCTGCTGGGCTCGGTGTCGCTGGCCGACATGCAGCTCGGGCTCACCCTCGACGGTCTGGCCGCCCGTGTGGAGGCGGACCGGCCGGATGTTCTGGGGTTGTCGGCG
>NZ_MRUJ01000020.1:0-5346 GCF_002099325.1 Frankia sp. KB5
TGACCGCGATCGTGATCCATACCGGTGGCAGCCTGAACGAGGTGACCACAGGCGACCTCCTCGCGTTCCAGTCAGCCACGGCGCCCAGCCGCGGCAGCAAGATCAAAATCCGGATAAGTCGGGCCGTGGGACCTGCCCCCGGCCTGGTTCGACCAACTCGCCCCCGGCGGTACGCTCGTGGTCCCGCTGCACTGGCGGGGCCAGGCCCGCAGTGTCGCCTTCGCCCGTCAGGACACCCATCTCCGGGCGGAAAGCAGYCAGCTCTGCGGGTTCATTCCCATGATCGGTATCGTGTCGACCGGCGAGCAGACCGGCACGATCACTGACAACGTGGACCTGTGCTGGGATGCCGACCAGAACATCGCCCCGGCCGCCCTGCACGAGATGTTCACTGGACCGAGACCACCGCGTGGTCCGGCGCCTCCGTCGTCGCCAACGAGCCGTTTGACCACATCTGGCTGTGGCTGACCGCCACCTCACCCGGCACCTGCCGCATCGCAACTGAAATCTTCGCTGGCAACCGACACCCGGGATCACCGTCGACATCCGCGATCAACCGGAAAGTTCACGCAGTGCGGCAGCGTAGCCACGCAGAGCCTCGATCTGCTGGGTCAGTCGGGCCAGGTCCGGCGAAGACGCGACCACCGTGCCCACGACCTCGCTGGCCGCTGCCAGCAGGTCGTCCAGAGTGGCCACCGACGCCGACATTTCGGCCACCAGGTCCTTCCTCGTCGCCAGGATCTCGGCTCGTCGAGCGGGATACGTCACCGCTYGGGCCGCCCTTTCACACGCGACGACCCGCATGGCGGTGACCCGCAGCCCGTCCACCAGATCGGCGGCGCCGGCCACGGCCGCCCGCACCGGGCCGCGGGCGGCGCCGGGAGCAAGCGTCCGGGCCATCGCGACGAGCGCCGCCAGACCCGCCTCGCCACGGCGCAACGGCTCGGCGGCCGCCGAGTGCCGCAACGCCCAGGGAGGCGGAGCGGGAGCGCTCGGCAGGGCGAACCCGCGGTCCTCCCGCCGGATCACGGCCGTCTCCCAGCCCGCGAGACCCGCCCTGATGATCGCCGCAGCGCCCACGACCAGCCAACCCCAACCGTCCACGACGGCGGCGACCGGCGTCACCGAGGCCACGGCGATCCATCCGAAGGCGGTCACCGCCGCCCGACGACGCGCCCACCGGACGCCACGCCCGGCGCGCCGTTCGGTCCGCAGCAACGACCGGCGTTCGACATCGGCACGCACCCAGTCCGGCAACGCCGGCCGCAGTGCCCCGCCCGGCGCCCCGTCCCAACCCGGCCAGCCGGTCACGGCCGGTCCGCCATCCGACTCACGGCGTCCCACCGCCGGTGGGCTTGGCCGCGGAACCAGGCGACGCCGCGGAACCAGGCGACGCCGCGGAATCGGGCGATGCGGCGGAACCGCCCGCGCCAGCGGGAAGCTGGCCCCCGGCCGCCATGTCACCGCGCAACTCGGCGAGGCGGGAGGAGGCCCGGGCGTCCATGGTCGCGCGCCGCACCTCGATCATCCGCGCCTCCATCCCCTGGGAGGCGAGCTCGTGACGCCCAAGAGCGACCGCGTAGCGCTGCTCGACCTTGTCGCGGATCTCCCCGAGGGTGGGCGTGTCCCCCGCCGGGGCGAGCGAGGACATCCCCTCCATCGCCTTGGTCATCTGCTCCTRCATGGCGGCGTGCTCGATCTGTGTCAGCAGGCGGGCACGCTCGGCGAGATGGCGTTGCATCCGCACGGTGTTGTCCTCGACCGCGGTTCGGGCCTGCTGGGCGGACGCGGCGGCCTGGCGGTGCAGGTTCTTCAGGTCCTCCAGCGATGCTTCCGCCGAGACCAGCTGGCTGGCGAATGCCTGGGCCGTCTCCTCGTACCCGGCCGCGGTGACCAGGTCACCGGCCGCTCGCGCGTTGTCAGCCAGCAGCAACGAGGACCGGGCGGACTCGGTGAGGTTCGCGACCTCGTCCACCTGGCGTGCCATGCGCATCTCCAGCTGACGCTGGTTACCCACGACGAGCGCCGCCTGCTGGACCAGCGCCTCGTGCTGCTGCCGGGCCTCCATGATGGCCTGGTCGATCTGCACCCGCGGGTCGGCCTTCTCGTCGAACTTCCGGTTCGCCGAGGCCGACAGATAGCGGTAGATCTTGCGGACGACATTCGCCATACATCGATCGTCGCACGCCGGAGCCGCGGCGGTTACCCCGCGGCGGACTCAGACGGGCGGCTGCAGCGCCGTGCGGCCGCGTCCCGCGCAGACCAGACACGTCCGGCAGGCCGGCACAAAGCCGCCGCGCATGGTGGCGAAGACCACCAGCAGCTCGCCCAATCCGTTGCAGCTCTTGCACACCTGGACCAGCCGGCACTCCGACCAGCCGTCGTCGTCCTCCGGCCACGCGGGGGTATTCACGTGATCTTCTTTCCCTGCGGGCCATGCCCGGGAGTCCGCCCGGGAACGACGATCGGCACCAACCTGCGCCACGAGAACTATCTCGGGATAGTCGCGGAGGGGTCCGCCACCCGCCACCCGCCACCAGACAACCCTTTTCGGGGGAGGGCCCTTTCGGGGAGGGCAAACCGCCACCGGCGCGGGACTCACACCATCGCCTGGAACATCCAGTGCTGCTCCTCCAGGTCGTGGACGATCTCGATGATCAGGTTCTGGGTGACCGGGTCGGCCTTCTCGGTCGCGTCCATGCGGGTACGCATCCTCGTGACCACCCCGGCGAGGACCTCGGTTGTCTGCCGGATCACCTTCTCATCCGGGATGTACCCCACCTCCACTCCCGGCAGGTGGGTGCTTCGGGCGACCGTCGAGGACTGACCGTCCGGGTTGACCCCGATCGCGACGGCACGTTCGGCGGTGGCGTCCGCGTAACGACGCGCCAGATCGACAACCTCGTCGAGTTGGCGATGCACACTACGGAAGGTGCGCCCGGTGACGTTCCAGTGCAGCTGCTTGGCGGACAGGGACAGGTCGATCAGGTCGATCAACGTGCCCTGGAGGGCCTCACCGGTGACACTTCGTGCCCCGTCGGACAGCGGGCTGCGGATGGCACTCATACTCGACCTCTCTCACGCCGGAGACATCTGCTCCCTGCGGCGTGCCCCGTGAAGAGATCCGTATGCGACCAGAACACCCGACGTCCAGAACGCCCCGACGTCCAGCACAGCCCGACGTCCAGCACAGCCCGACGTCCAGCACAGCCCGACATCGCGAACGAGACACACATCGAGACCTACCTCATCGGGACCTACATCACGAACGGAGCGCACGTCATGAACGGAGCAGACCCCGAACGTGAACGGGACAGCCGACGTGGCAGGACACCGGAAGACGCCGGACGCGCAACTCAGGCCGCCCGGTCGACGACCGCGGCGCGGGCGGGAACCACCACGGTGGGCGCGCCGACTCGCGCGGCGACCGCCAGTTCGGCGAGTTCGAGATCCTCACTCACCTCGCGCAGCAGGTCCGCGAGCCGTACTCCCAGTGCGTCACAGATGGCGGCGAGCAACTCGGAGCTGGCCYCCTTCTGCCCACGCTCGACTTCCGAGAGGTAGCCGAGCGACACCCGTGCCGCCGACGACACCTCCCGAAGCGTGCGGTGCTGATCCTGACGGCGGCGGCGCAACGCCTCGCCGAGCATGCGTCGGAGCAGGACCATCGAGCCTCCTCCTTCGTCCGCGGGATGCGTTCACCGTATACCCACCGCCGCGACCATCGGGCCCTCGTTGACGGGACTGTAACTGTGTAAGCACCTCAGATCCGGTGATTGGTCTCGCGCATCAGGGTGCGCCGTCTCCGGTTGTGGTCATCTCGCTGTTCGGCAGYCCGGCGAGCATCCGACGCACCAGGTCCAGCGCGGACACCACCGCGTAGGTGCGGATGCGCGGCCGGTCCCCGGGCAGCCGTACCGACCGGGTGACGGTGCCGTCCGGTCCGGCCAGGCCGATATGCAGCGTTCCGACCGGTTTGTCCTCCTGCGGCTGCGGGCCCGCGACTCCCGTGGTGGCCAACCCRTAGGTGGCGCCCAGCCGGGACCGGACCCCCGCCGCCATCGCGGCGGCCGTCCTCGACGACACCGCGCCCTCGGCGGCCAACAGCCCCTCGTCGACACCGAGCGCCGACGCCTTGACCTCCGTGGCGTAGGAGACGATGYCGCCACGGAACGCGGCGCTCGCACCGGGGACGTCGGTCAGCCGCCCGGCGAGCAGCCCCCCGGTGATGGACTCCGCGACGGCCAGCGTCGCCGACCGCTGGACGAGCAGCCCCAGGACCACGCCTTCGAGGGAGTCGTCCGCACCGCCGTACACCCCGGCGCCCAGTGCGGTCCGGGCCGCGGTCTCCACCGGTGCGATCAGCATCTCGGCCTCGGCCCGATCCCGGGCCCGGGCCGTGATACGCACCCGGGTCTGGCCACCACTGGCCAGGAACGCGATGCGCGGATTGCCGATCCGGGCAAGCCGGTCGACCTCGTCCGCGAGGGCCTCGGCGACGGCCGACTCCCACATGCCCGCCGTGCGCAGCACCCGGTGGACGACCACCGCGGGCTGCCCGGCCCGGCGCAGGATGTCGGGCAGCACGCTGGCGGTGAACATGCCGTTCATCTCGAACGGCACACCGGGCATCGCGTAGACGACGCCAGTCCCGATCTCCATCCGTATCCCCGGGGCTGTTCCGGTGCCGTTCGGCAGCGGTTGTGCCCCCTCGGGCAGGTCCGCCTGCCGGTAGTTCATCTGGGGCACGCGCCGGCCACCGTCACCGCGGCCCATGTCCCGGAACCGTCGCCGCAGCATCGACTCCAGGAAGTCGTCCCGGCGCAGGCCGACGCCGGCCGCGGCGGCGATGCCCTCGCGGGTCAGGTCGTCCTGGGTGGGACCGAGCCCTCCGGTCATGATGACGACGTCAGCCCGGTCCAGTGCCACCCGGATCGCCGTGGCGATCATGTCGATGTCGTCACCGACGACCGTTGACGTCGTGACGGTCACTCCGACGTCGGCCAGCTGCCGACCCAACCAGGCCGCGTTGCCGTTGACGATGTCGCCGTAGAGAAGTTCGTCCCCCACCGCCAGCAGCTCAGCGCGCATCGGTCCGCCCCTCCGTCTTCCTGATGGTCGGTCCGGCCGCCGTCGACGGGTCGGACCCGGCCGGCCCCGCCATCCGGTGGCGCACCGAGGGGCCGGTGCCGGGCGAGAGGCCGGTGGATGGTGCGCCCCTCGGCGGGGTGACACCGCCGGAATCCCGCGAGGCCCGCCGCCGCAGCGTGAGAGCTCGACAGACGTAATCGATCCCGGTGACCATGGCGACCACCACGCCGGCCGCGAGAATCACGGCCCGGCTCG
>NZ_MRUJ01000189.1:0-1514 GCF_002099325.1 Frankia sp. KB5
CCGTGAGTGCCGCGATCATGGCCGGCGGCATCCTCCGTTGGCCGGCGCCCAGAACCGGGCTCGAACACACGATCAGCCCATGCCTACGGCGTCGCCGTTCGCCACGTTTCTCCAGGTCCCCGCCACCGAGCTGATCCGCTCACTGAGAGCCGACCGTTCCTCCGTGCCGCGTTTGGACGGAGGTGATCTCAGAACTCTGAACCTATTCCCGAGGCGCGCGCCAGCTGTTGATCGCGCTTGGTGATCGGGCTTCTTGCTGGTGGGCGTGGTGTGCTGGGCGCGGTGCCAGGCGTGGGTTCGCAGGAGGCGGAGGCCGTTGAGGCCCACGATGATGGTGGAGCCTTCGTGCCCGGCGACGCCGAGTGGGAGCGGGAGGGTCGCGAACAGGTCCCAGGCGGCGAGGACGGCGATGAAGGTTGCCGCGACGGCGAGGTTGGCGATGACCAGGCGGCGGGCGCGGCGGGCGAGGGCGATCAGGGCGGGTAGTGCGGCGAGTTCATCGCGTGTGATCACGGCGTCGGCGGTGTCGAGCGCGAGGTCGGAGCCCGCGCGGCCCATGGCGATACCTACATGTGCGGCGGCCAGTGCGGGCGCGTCGTTGACGCCGTCGCCTACGACGACGAGCCGGTCGCCGGTGGCTTCCAGATCGCGCACGGCATCGACTTTGTCCTGGGGTAGGAGACTGGCACGGACGTCGGTGATACCGAGGCCGGTGGCGAGCCGGGTGGCGGCGCGTGGGTTGTCGCCGGTGAGCAGAACGGGGCGGTTGCCGGTCAGTGTGGTGAGTCTCGCGATCGTGTCCGCGGCGTCGGGGCGGGTCTGGTCGGTGAGAGCCAGGACCGCGGCGGGGGTCGCGTCGATGCGGACAACGACGGCGGTGTAGCCGGCGTTCTCGGTGGCGGTGACGAGGTTCGCCGCGTCGTCGTGGTGGCTGCCGATGGGCAGGAACTGGGCAGGGCTGCCGATGTCGACGAGCTGCCCGTTCACCCGGGCGGTGACTCCTCGTCCGGGCTGGGAGGTGAAGTCCTCGGCGGCGTGCGGGGTGATGCCCCGGTCCCGGGCCGCGGAGACGATGGCGCGGGCGAGCGGATGTTCGGAAGGGTCCTCGGCAGCGGCGGCGTAGGCGAGGACGTCGTCCTCGGTGGCGGTTCCGAGGGTATGGATACGGGCGAGCCGGGGATTGCCGTCGGTGAGGGTTCCTGTCTTGTCGAAGGCGACGTGCGTAGCGGTGGCGAGGCGTTCGAGGACAAGGGTGGACTTGACGAGGACGCCGTTGCGACTGGCGGTGGCGACCGCGGACAGCAGCGGGGGCATCGTCGCGAGGACCACGGCGCAGGGCGAAGCGACGATCATGAAGGTCATCGCGCGGAGCAGGGTGGGACGCAGGTCGGCGCCGAGCAACAGCGGGACGGTGAACAGGGCGAGTGTCGCGGTGACCATGGCGAGGGAGTACCGCTGTTCGATCTTCTCGATGAACAGCTGGGTGCGGGCCTTGGTCGCACTGGCGTGTTGGA
>NZ_MRUJ01000190.1:0-15286 GCF_002099325.1 Frankia sp. KB5
CAAAGGCCGCCGCGAGGGCACCTTCATCTACTACTCCGCTGCCGACGAACACGTCCGCCGCCTACTCGGGCAGGCCCTGTTCCACGCCGACCGCCTCGACCGCGACCTCCCCGACGAACCCGCCGCCACCGTCACCCCGTAGAAACCGGGCCCGAACGGCCCACTCGATCAGCCACTACGCCTTGGGAGATCCCGGGCGGCGGGACAGAGCGCCCAGTCATGGGCGGCGCGCCGGGTCCAGGCGGCGGCGATGGCGATGTGGAGATCCAGCAGGCTCGCGAGGACCGGAGCCGAGAGGTCCGCGGCAATCGTCCGCGACCGCGGCGCCTGGGCCACCGTCGGGAGTCGGCACAGCAGACCATCCCGCACGACACCCGCCAGAGCGAGGCGATCGTCAGCGTCATCAACGCTATCGACCGACGTGTTCATGCACGGCTGCCGGGATCTACCCGAGCGCCAGCAACGCCGCCTGGCCGATACACACGATGGCTACGTCACCCAACGGTTCACCGAGGGTGCACACATGATCTTTAAGGCACATTGCGCAGCAGCCCGGCCCCGACACGAAACGAAGATCTACAATGCCGGCGCCAGTCAATCCCGCGACTACCCTCCGCAACCAATCCGCAGGCAACGTTCGGGGAATCGAATCAAACGATCAATGCCCTGACCTGGATATCTCTACTCGGAGCAACTTCAGGATTCGACAATTTCTTGATCTCCCGCCTGCGGGCGAGCACAAGGGCCCGCCTGGGCATCCGAGCGGTCTTCGACGCACCCACGGCGGCCGTGCGCGGTGCCGTCCTCGCGCTGCTCGCCGTCGTGCTCGCCGCCACCGCGCACAGCCGGTCCGGGCCCGGCCGCGGCGGCCCCCTGCGGYCCGGCTCCGTCCAGCAGAGGTGCCCCGATCCGCCCTCCCCAGCCCGCCTGCCCACGCATCCACGGCCACGGCCTGGGTTGTCCATCACAGCATGCGACGCCGGCACCCTGTTCAGTCCGACCTCCGCCGAAGTATGGTCCTGCTAGACGAAAATGGTTCTGATTTCATTTAGCCGGGAGAGTGTCGATGCGAACGCGGACAGTCGCCACCATCATCGCCCTGATGGGGGTCGCGTCGGGGGTCACAGCMTGCGGCTCCTCAGACAGCGGGGACGATGGGCAGGCTTCGGCCGGCGCGAGACCGGTGGCCGTGGTGGCGTCGACGAACGTCTGGGGTGACATCGTCCGGCAGATCGCGGGGGACCACGCGACGATCACGTCGATCATTGACGATCCCAGCGCTGATCCCCATTCCTTCGAGGCCGACGTCCGTGTCCAGCGGGAACTGTCCGATGCGAAGATCGTGGTGACGAACGGTGGTGGCTACGACGACTTCGTCGACACGATGCTGAGCGCCGCGGACACCAAGGCCACGGTCCTCAACGCCGTCGACATCTCCGGCAAGAAGCCGGAGGTGGGCGAGGAACTCAACGAGCACGTCTGGTACGACTTCCCCACCGTGGCCGCCGTGGCGGCGCGGGTCTCCGACGCCCTCGCGAGCGCCGACCMCGCGCACACGTCGGAGTTCGAGGCCAACGAGAAGGCCTTCACCGAGAAACTGACGACGCTCGAGGGCACCGAGGCCTCGATCCGGAAGACGGCCGACGGCGCGGGTGTCGCGATCACCGAGCCGGTTCCGGGGTACCTGCTGGAGGCCTGCGGCCTGACGAACGAGACGCCCGAGGAGTTCAGCGAGGCGATCGAGGAGGGTGAGGGCGTCCCGCCGGCCGCCCTCGCGGACACCCTCGCGCTGTTCCGCGACGGGAAGGTCAAGCTGCTCGCCTACAACGAGCAGACGACCGGGGTCGAGACCGAGAAGGTGCTCGACGCCGCGAAGGCCGCGAACGTGCCGGTGGTGCCGGTGACCGAGACCCTGCCCGCCGGTGAGGACTACGTGAGCTGGATGACCGAGAACCTGAGCGCGGTGGCCGGAGCACTGAAGGCATGAGTTCACCCGACCCGACGCTGCGGATCCAGGACGGCTCGGTCGGCTACGACGCCCGCACTCTGTGGTCCGGGCTCGACCTCGACGTGGCCGCGGGCGAGTTCCTGGCGGTGCTGGGGCCGAACGGGGTCGGCAAGACCACCCTGCTGCGCGTCGCGCTGGGCCTGCATCCGCTGCGCACCGGCCTCATCACGGTGGGCGGCCGGCCCCCGCACCGCGGAAGCAGCCAGATCGGTTACGTGCCCCAGCACCGGGCCACCGCGCCGCTGGCCCCGGTGCGGGTGCGTGAGCTGGTGCGCTTCGGCCTGGACGGAGGGCGATGGGGGCCGGGCCGGCCCTCCCGGGCCGCCAGGCATCAGGTCGGTCAGGCGCTCGCGGCGGTCGACGCCGACGCCCTGGCGGACCGGCCGGTGGCCGCGCTCTCCGGCGGCGAGCTGCAACGCGTCCGGGTCGCCCAGGCGTTGGCCACGGATCCGGCGCTGCTGCTGTGCGACGAGCCGCTGGCCTCGCTGGACGCGCCGCGCCGGGAGGCGCTGTCGGCCCTGATCGACCGACGGCGGCACACCCACGGCACGGCCGTCGTCTTCGTCACGCACGACATCAATCCGATTCTCCCGTATGTCGACCGGGTCCTGTACCTCGCCGCCGGCGGCTATCGGCTGGGGCCGGCCGCCGACGTCCTCGCCTCGGGGAGCCTGTCCACCCTGCACGAGACCGACGTGACGGTGGACTGGTCGGCGGGCCGGATCTTCATCACCGGTGTTCCGGACGGGCCTCGTGACCTGCAGGCGGTCCGGTGAGCCTGTGGGACCGGATGTTCGTCTTCGACGACTACGGTGAGCTGCTCGGCCTGCTCCACAACTCGATCATCGCCGGGGCGGTCCTCGGCGTCGTGTGCGGCGTCATCAGCGTCTTCGTGACCTACCGGGATGCGGCCTTCGCGGTGCACGGCGTGAGCGAGCTGTCGTTCGCCGGCGCGGCGGGGTTCCTGCTGCTGGGCGCGAACGTCGTGACCGGCTCCCTGATCGGGGCGATCATCGCCGCGCTGTTGATCGGGCTGATGGGGGAACGGGCCCGGGACCGCAACTCCTTCATCGGCGTGCTCATGCCCTTCGGCCTCGGGCTCGGCGTTCTGTTCCTCGCCCTGTACAAAGGCCGGGCCGCGAACAAGTTCGGCCTGCTCACCGGCCAGATCGTGGCCGTGGACACCTCCCGGCTCGCCCAGCTCTCCCTGATCGCGGGGCTCGTCCTCGTGGCCCTGCTGGTGCTGTGGCGGCCGCTGACCTTCGCCAGCCTCGACCCGGAGGTCGCCACCGCCCGCGGCGTTCCGGTGCGCCTGCTGGGGATGGTCTTCATGCTGCTGCTCGGCGCGACCATCGCCGCGGCGATCCAGGTGGTGGGTGCCCTGCTCGTGCTGGCGGTCGTCTGCACGCCCGGCGTGGCGGCCACGATGGTGACCGCCCGCCGCGGTCTGGCCACCGTGCTGTCGGTGGTGTTCGCGACCGCGTCCACAGTCGGTGGCATCCTGCTCGCGCTCGGCGGCACGCTTCCGATCAGCCCCTACATCACCACCCTGTCCTTCGCCTGTTACCTCGGCTGCCGGGCCTTCGCCGCCGTGCGCGCCCGCCGTTCCCGCCGGGGCCACCCGACAGACCGGCAGCGGCTGGCGCAGCCGGAGGATCGGCGGCACCCGACAAGGCTCGGCGCCGTGCCCGAGGACCGCCCGCTGTCGTCGGTGTCCGCGCTTCCTCCCTCACCGTGACCACGCCCGTCTCGACGGATCACGGGCAGCAGGCGCAGCCGCACTCGTCGGACGCACCCGACGCCCCTGGTGCACCCGGTGCGTCACCGCGGCCGGCGGCGGCCGGCGGGTGGGAGGCGGAGCAGCATCCCTCGCCGCGCCAGGCGTCTCGCGCCTCCCGCAGTGCGAGGCTGGCGATCACCAGCGCGGCGATCGAGTCCGCGGCGGTCCAGCCGAAGGTCGCGTGCAGCACGAGCCCGGCCAGCAGGACCGCGGACAGGTAGGTGCAGAGCAGGGTCTGCTTCGAGTCCGCGACCGCGGACGCCGACCCCAGCTCCCGCCCGGCCCGCCGCTGGGCGGCCGACAGGAAGGGCATCACGACCAGCGAGGTCGCGGCGAGCAGGATGCCGACGGCGGACGGCTCCGGCTCGCGCGCGCCGGTCAGCGCCCGGGCGGCCTCCACCGCGACGAACACGGCGAGGGCGACGAACGAGCCGGCGACGACCCGCAGCGCGGCCCGCTCGCGGCGCTGCCGGGTCGCGTCGTCACGGGCGGAGAACTGCCAGGCCACAGCGGCCGCCGAGGACATCTCGATGATCGAGTCGAGGCCGAACCCGACGAGCGCGGCGGAGGAGGCGAGGATGCCCGCGGCGAGCGCGACCACCGCTTCGACCGCGTTGTAGGTGATGGTCACCAGCACGAGCAGCCGGACGCACCGGCCGAGTGCCTCCCGGCGGGCCACCGACGGCCCCAGCGGGATGACCGTGGCCATCAGCAGCAGCCCTTCGTCGCCGCGTCCGGGCAGGTCGACTCGGTGGCGACCGCGACGACAGCGGCACGCAGCTGGTCGAGGGCCACCCCGATGCGGGGGTCGGCGAGCTCGTAGCGGACCCGCCGCCCGACCGGGACGGCGACGACCAGCCCGCAGTCGCGCAGGCAGGCGAGATGGTTCGACAGCCGGGTGCGGGAGATCCCAAGCAGGTCGGCGAGGTCGGCAGGGTGGGCGGGCGCCTCGCGCAGGGCGAGCAGCAGCCGGGCACGGATCGGGTCGACGAGAGCGCGCCCGAACCTGGTGAGGCCGTCCAGATCGGTGGCGAGAGCTGTCACGCCAGCAGAATACATGGACTCCTGAATTCAGAAAACAATGAATTCAGGATGTCTCACCATGGCCACATCCACCCCGACCAGGGTTATTGGCAATGACATCCGTTTTCGCTAGCCTCTGTCCGACATGCCTGCGCCGCCACCGCGCGCCGCGGTGCCCTGGAGGATGGAGGATCTCGGTGACGACCATGCTCGACCGGCGACTACTGCTGCGTTCAGGTGCTTTCGCCCTGCTCGGCGCGGCTGGGCTCGCCGCCTGCTCCGACGACGACAGCCCGGCGGCCCAGGCGCCGGGCTCCGCGGCGCCCACCCCCCGGCAGGGCGGGACAATGCGCGCCGCGTTCGTCGGAGGTGGGGCCGCCGAGACGCTGAACTTCCTGATGGGGCCGACCCCGCTGGACTACATCCGCGCCCGTTCCATGCACGGCGCGCTCGGCATCCTCGACCCGGACGAGCCCGAAGGGGTTCGGTACGAGCTGCTCGAAGGCATCGACGCGGCGGCGGACCTGACCAGCTACACGCTGCGGGTCCGCCCCGGGGCCACGTTCACCGACGGCTCGCCGGTGACGGCACGGGACGTCCTGTACTCGCTCAACGCGCCGGCGAAGCTCGGCTCCCTGCCGTACCTCAAGCCGCCGGCGGCGAACTTCGACCTGGCCGGAGCGCGGGTCGAGAACGACCAGACGCTGGTTCTCCCGACGAGGTCACCAATCGCGGACGGCCGCCTCATCCTGTGCCAGAGCACCCTGGTCTTCAAGGACGGCACCACCGCGTTCACCGCGAAGATGCCGACCAGCGGGCCGTTCCGGCTGACCGGCTTCGAGCCGGGCCGGGGCAGCTCGTTCGAGCGCAACGACGACTGGGTCGGCCTGACCCTCGGCGGCGGGCCGTACCTGGACGGGCTGGAGCTGCGCACCGTCGCCGACGCCACCGCCCGGGTCAACGCGCTGACCGGCAAGCAGGTCGAGTTCGCCGCTGGCCTCGGCCCGGTGGCCGCCCGCACCCTGGAGAACAACGCAGGGTTCCAGGTCGTCACCGCGAAGCTTCCCTACGCGACCATGCAGTCGTTCGCGCTGAACCTGGCGTTCRCACCGTTCGCCGACGTCCGGGTCAGGCAGGCGTTCAAGTATGCCGTCGACCGAGAGAGCATCGTCAGGACGGTCTACTTCGGCCGCGCGTTCGTCGGCAACGACCTCGCCGGCCTCGGGTTCACCGACTACGCCGACGACATCGAGCAGCGGCCCCACGACCCGGATCGGGCCCGGTCGCTGCTGCGGGAGGCGGGCGCGGAGAAGCTGGCCATCACCCTCACCACCGCCCCTGAACTGTCCGGCATGACCGAGACGGCGACGCTCTACGCCGAGCAGCTGCGCGAGGTCGGGGTCGACGTCACCCTCGACGAAAAGGCACCCGGGCAGCTGTACTCGGACTTCGCCGCCTACGTGCGCCTGCCGTTCGCCTCGGGTTACAACCCGCCGGTGCCGCCCCTGTCGAACTACGTCAACACGCGGGCCGGCGGGTCGCCGGCCGCCTTCGGCTTCAATCGGCCGGACGTCGACGCCCTGGTGAGCACCGCGCGCAGCGCCACCGACGAGTCCGCCCGGCGCGACGCCGCCGTGAAGGCCCAGCGCATCCTCTGGGACGAGGGCAACTCCGTCGTCCCGGTCTTCGTCCCGTCGATCAACGGGCAGGCGGCGAACGTCCACGGCGTCGCCGAGGACCTGTTCACCAACTTCAGCCAGGCATACCTGGCCTGAGTCACCGGCGACCGAGGGCAGGGCGGACAGGGCAGGGCGAGATTTCCATGACGCTCGGGTTGCTGCTGCTGCGGCGGCTGGCGGCCGCCTGCGCCGTCCTCGCGGTGCTCTCCGCCGTTATCTTCCTGGCGACGGACGTGCTTCCCGGGGACGCCGCCGGCGTGCTGGCCGGCGCGGACGCCACCACCGCCGACCGGGCGGAGCTGACCCGGCGGCTGGACCTCGACGAGTCGCCGGTCACCCGCTACCTGCACTGGGCCGGCGACGCGCTGCGCGGTGACCTCGGGCAGGGCCAGGTCGGCGGGCGGGACGTCAACGAGGTGCTCACCGACACCGTGCCGAACAGCCTCGCGCTCACCGCGCTCGCGCTCGCCCTCGCGCTTCCCTGTGCGGTCCTGCTGGGCCTGGTGACCGCGGCGCGCCTCGGGGGGCGCGCCGACCGGGCGGTGTCACTGGTCACGCTGGCCGCGGCGGGCCTGCCGGAGTTCGTCACCGCCGCGCTGCTGGCGTGGGCGTTCGGCTCGCTGCTCGGGATCCTGCCGAGGGTGTCGCTGGTCGACCTCAGCGAACGGCCGTGGGATTCACCGGATGTGATGGTGCTGCCAGCGCTGACCCTCGCGATCGTCGCGACGGCGATCGCGACGAGGCTGCTGCGTTCGTCCGCGGCCGACGTGGCGGCGGCGCCGTACGTGCGTGCCGCCCGGCTGCGCGGCGTGCACGGCCCGCGGCTGGCGCTGCGGCATCTGCTTCCGGCCTCATTCGCCCCGACCGTCCAGGTTGTCGCGGTGCTCTTCGGTGGTCTGCTCGGCGGGGCGGTCGTCGTCGAGAGCGTGTTCAACTATCCCGGCGTCGGTTTCGAGCTGGCGCAGGCGGTGGCCAACCGGGACGTCCCGATGGTGCAGGGGCTGTCCCTGGCACTGTGCGCGCTGGCGCTGCTCGGGCTGCTGTGCGGCGACGTCGTCGCGGCCGTCGTCGACCCGCGTACCCGGGGCGGGCGGTGAGCCGGCCGTCCGGCGACAGGCCGGCCCGCAGCGAGCCGGCCCGCGGCAGGCCAGTGCGTGGCAAGCCAGTGCGTGGCGGCCTCGCCGGTGGTGCGGTCGTCCTGCTTGCAGCCGTGAGCCTGCTCGGGCCGGTGCTGGCCGGCGGCTCGGTGAGCGCCCAGGTCGGCCTGCCGTTCGAGGCGCCGTCGGCGGCGCACCCGCTGGGCACCGACGTGGTTGGCCGCGACGTGCTCACCCGGCTGGCGCACGGCGGGCTGCCGGTCGTCTCGCTCGCCCTCTGCGGCACCCTGCTCGCCAGTGTGGTCGGCGTAGCCGTCGGGGTGGCGGCGGCGCTGGCCCGGGGACGGGCCGGCGAGCTGACGGTCCGGGCCGTCGACGGGTTCGGCGTCCTCCCCGCCGTCCTGCTGATGCTGGTCCTCGCGACCGGCTTCCCCGGCAGTGACCTCGCGGTGCTGGTCGCGGTCGCCGTCGTCGGCGTTCCGTTCTCGGTGCGGGTGGTGCGCGCCGCGGCGCAGCAGATCGCCGCCAGCGGCTATGTCGAGGTGGCGCTCGCCCGCGGCGACCGGCGCGCCGCGGTGATCCGCCGTGACGTGCTGCCGAACATCGTGCGCCCCATCCTCGCCGACGCCGGGCTGCGCTTCTCCGCGGCCGTCCATCTCACCGCGGCGGCGGGCTTCCTCGGGCTCGGGCGCTCCGCGCCGGCGCCGAACTGGGGCCGGATGGTGGATGAGAACGCACCCGGCGTGGCGCTCACGGCCTGGCCGTTCCTCGCGCCGGTTCTGGCGCTCGTCGTCCTGTCGGTGTCTGTGAACATCCTCACCGACCGGCTCGCCACCGTCCTCGCGGAACGCCGATGACGACCACCGAGAGCCCGGGGCCTGGCCTGAACGATCCCGCTCCGCCACGCGACATCGAGGAGCTCGTCCGCGTCGAAGGGCTCACGATCGGCCCGTCCGGCGGTCCGTCCGGCAGAGGCACTTCCACCGGCCCGCCGGTGGTCGAGGATGTCGGGTTCGAGGTTCGACGCGGCGAGGCCGTGGCGCTGGTCGGGCGCTCCGGTGCGGGCAAGACCACGACGGCGCTGGCCCTGCTCGGCTACGTGGCTCCCGGCCTCACCGTACGGTCGGGCACGCTGCGGGTCGCCGGTGAGGATGTCCTGGTCCCGGCGGTCGCGACCAGGCTGCGCGGGCGGACCATCGCCTACCTGGGGCAGGATCCCGCCAGCGATCTGCATCCGACCCGCCGGCTACGGGCGCAGCTGCGGGAGGCGGCCCGGGACGAGGCCGACGTCGCCCGGCTGCTGTCCGCCGTCGGGCTGCCCGCCGAGCCGGTCTTCCAACGACGCTACGCCCATCAGATCTCCGGCGGGCAGGCGCAGCGGGCCGCGTTCGCCCTGGTCCTCGCCGGGCAGCCGAACGTCATCGTTCTCGACGAGCCGACGGCGGGCCTGGACGCCGTGCTCACCCGCGCCATGCGTGACCTGATCCGCGAGCTGGCCGCCCGGCACGCGGTGGTGCTCATCAGCCATGACCGGACACTGGTCGACGCGGTCGCCACCCGCACGGTCGACCTGGGGTCCGTCACCCGTGACTCCGGCACCCTGGGCTCCGGGCGCTCGGCCGCTCGCCTTCCGCCAGACGTCGGCACGTCCGTCGCGCCCGCGCCCGCGCCCACCACGCGTTCCGTGCCGACGGCACCCGCACCCGATGTGCCCGCGCCTGCCCTGCCCGGTATCGACGTGCCCGGTATCGACGTGCCCGACGTGCTCGTGGTAGCCGGGCTGCGGGCCTGGCACGGGCGCCGGCCGGTCCTCGACGACATCGACCTCACGGTGCCCGCGGGCGGCTGCGTGGCCGTCGTGGGCCCCTCGGGATCCGGCAAGTCGACGCTGGCCCGCTGCATCGCCGGCATCCACCGCGGCCGGGCGGAGGCGACGATACGGCTCACCGGCACGGAGATCGCGGTCACCGGCCGCCGGACCCGGGAGCAGCGACGCGCGGTCGCGCTCGTCCCCCAGGACAGCGTCGACGCGCTCAATCCCAGGGAGTCCGTGCGCCGGGCCCTGTTGCGAGCCGCCTCCGTCCTCGGCCCACACCACCTGGCATCCCAGGACGGGCCGGGTGACCAGGCTGATCACGACACCCTGGTCACGAAGCTGCTGGAAGAGGTCGGGCTTGCGGCAGGCCACGCGGACCGCCAGCCCGGCGCGCTGTCCGGCGGCGAACGCCAGCGGGTGAGCCTCGCCCGGGCACTGGCCTGCCAGCCGCGACTGCTGCTGTGCGACGAGGTCACCTCGGCGCTCGACAGCCAGACCGGCGAGCAGCTCCTGGAACTGCTCGCCGGTCTGCGGGCACGGCTCGGCCTCGGCATCCTGCTGATCACGCACAACCTGTCGGCCGCCCGGCACGCCGAGTGGATGCTCGTCCTCGCGGACGGCGCGATCGTGGATCAGGGGCCGCCGGAGACCCTGCGGACCAGCGGGTCACACCCCGTCACCCAGGCCCTGTTCGAAGCCTGACCCCGCGCGGTCAGACAGTCAGAGCACCCGGATCGGACGGCCGGTGGACCCGGACGGTCAGTGGTCGTCCCAGTGGCCGTCGTGCGCGGCGTGCCGGTGGCCGTCGTGCAGGTAGTCGACGTGGTCACCGTGCGGGACGGCCACGTGCCCGCAGCCCTCGCCGTGGCTGTGGGTGTGGCTCGCGCACTCGACGTGCCCGGCCGGCTCGCACTCGTCGTAGTGGTCCTCGTGCGCACGGTGCAGATGCCCGTCGTGCAGGTAGTCGGTGTGGTCACCGTGCGGGAGGGCGACATGCCCGCACCCGAGCCGGTGAGTGTGCTCGGTGGCGTCATGGTGCGGGCTGTGCAGCGTCGGAGTGCTCATGTGGATCCTCCAGGGAGTGTGCGATCGCATCCAGCACGATGTGCGCCACGTGCCGGTCGGTGAGGAGGTAGGCGATCTCGCGGCCGTGCCGCCGGGTGACGACCAGGCCCGCGCTGCGCAGCACCCGCAGATGCTGCGAGACCAGAGGCTGGCTGACCCCCAGCGATGCGACCAGCTCATGGACGTGGCGCGGGCCGTCGGCGAGCTCCCGGACCACTGCCAGACGCACCGGCGAGGCCAGTGCGCGCAGCAGCGCCGCGGCGGGCTCAAGGCCGGTAACGCTGTCCACTCCCAACACATAAACACTTTCGCATGTGTCCTCGCAAGCCGCGTCGGATGCGACGCGGCTCTCACCCCACGCCCACCGCCGCGTCCGCCACCCCGTCCCCAGACAGGTCCGCAGCCGGGTCCGTCTCCGCGTGGGAGCGCAGGTGCCAGCCACGGGCCGCCTGGCGCGATCGCCAGAAGCCGGCGTAGGTGCCGCCGGCGGCGAGTAGTGCATCGTGCTGGCCCCGCTCGGTGACCTTTCCGGACTCGACGACGAGGATCTGGTCGGCGTCCCGCACGGTCTCCAGCCGGTGCGCGATGACCAGCACCGTCGCCCGGCGGGCCAGAGCGGCGAAGGCCCGCTGGACGATCGCGTCGGTCTCCGGGTCGAGCGAGGCCGTCGCCTCGTCAAGGAGCACGATTGGCGCGTCCTTGAGCAGGGCACGGGCGATGGACACCCGCTGGCGCTGCCCGCCCGACAGCAGCTTCCCGCCCTCGCCGACCCGGGTGGCGAGCCCGTCCGGCAGCCCGTCGAGCCCACCCGCGCTGCCAGGGGTGCCTGCGCCCGGCAGCAGACCCGCGAGCCCGGCGACCCGCTCGACGTCGGAGTCGCTCGCGTCGGGCCGCCCCAGCAGGATGTTGTCGGCGAGTGTGCCGTCGAAGAGGTAGACGTCCTGGAAGACGACGGACACGAGCGAGGTGAGCGTCTCGGTGCCCACCTCCCCCACCGGCACGCCGCCGATCAGCACCTGGCCGCCCTCGTCGGTGTCCCAGAAGCGGGCGACCAGCCGCGCGATCGTCGTCTTGCCCGCCCCGGACGGCCCGACCAGCGCCGTCGTGGTCCGCTCGGGGAGCACGAAGCTGACGTCGTCGAGCACCCGCCGCCCGCCGTAGCCGAACGTCACATGACGGAACTCGACCTCCGTACCAGTCGGCCGGACCGGCGTGGCCGGCTCCGGCAGCGCCTCGACGCCGAGTACCCGGGCGACGGCGTCCAGGTTGCCCCGGGCCAGCCGCATGCCGGCACCGAGATCGGCGGCGGCCGACACCGGCTCGATGAACCGCACCATCAGCACCAGCACACCGGCCAGAAGTGCCGGGTCAAGCGTGCCGCCCAGCGCCCGGTGCGCACCGAGCACCAGCACGACGGCGAGCGCCAGCCGGACGACGAAGCTGAAGGTCACCAGGCCGGGTACGGAGCGAACCGCGAGCCGCCGGTCGGCGTCGTGCTGGGCGGCGAGCGCCTCGTCGAGCGTCCGGTGCCCGTGCACGGTACGCCCGAAAGCACGCAGCACCGGCTGCGTCTGCCCGAACTCGACGATGCGGGACGACGCCTCGTCAACGACCGCGTCCCGGTCGGCGTCCACCTTCGCGACAACCCGGTTGCTCGCGGTCAGGGCGGCGACGATCAGCACGGCGGCGGCGAGGACGGCGAGGGCGAGCCGGACGTCGAAGATGAACAGCGCGATGATCACGGTCACCGGGACCACGGTCGCGGTGACCACCGGGCGCAGCAGGTGGGCGGGGATGTTCATCGCGCCCATCACGCTCTGGCTGGTCAGCCGGGCGAGCTGGCCGACCCGCCCGGGGTCGAACCAGCCCAGCGGCAGCTCGACGATCTTCTCTCCGAGGCGGTGGTGCAGCACGTTCGCCACGTCCGCGCCGACCCGGAACGCCGCGTTCTGCGCCCACCAGGTGAGGCCGGCGTAGGCGATCGTGGCCGCGGCGACGCCGCCGAACCACGGCCAGGCGTCCGCCGGGTCGTCGCCGAGCAGCGCCTCGATCATCGGCACGCCCAGGGCGTATCCGACACCCTGGGCGACCGCGGCGAGCACGAGGCCGGCGATCAGTCGGCGCACCAGGGCGGCGTGCTCCGGCCCCAGCACGCGCAGCAGCTGCCTGATCATGCAAGTGCTCCCTCGTGGCGTCCCTGGGCCGGCAGCTCCGGCGACTCCGACTCCGGCGGGTCTGGCTGCTCTGGCTGGTCGGTGGACTGCTGGGCGGCCCACATCCGCCGGTACCGGCCCTCCGAACGCAGCAGATCGGTGTGCCGGCCCCGCTGGACGATCCGGCCCTGTTCGAGCACGACGATCTGGTCGGCGTCGCGGACGCTGGCCAGCCGGTGGGCGATCACCAGCAGGGTCCGCCCTGCGGCCGCCGCGGACAGCGCGCGTTGCACCGCGTCCTCCGCGTGCGGGTCGGCATACGCGGTCGCCTCGTCGAGAACGAGCACCGGGGCGTCGGCGAGCAGCGCCCGGGCGATGGCGATCCGCTGCTGCTCACCGAGCGAGAAGGTGACGTCGTGGCCGACCACCGCGTCGTACCCGGCCGGCTCCCGCACCACCCGGTCGTGGATCTGCGCCGCGCGGGCCGCCTCGACGATCGCCTCCCGGGGCGCGTCCGGCCGGGCGAGCGCGATGTTGTCGGCGACCGAGGCGCGCAGCAGCCCGACGTCCTGGAAGACGAAGCCGACCAGGCCGTAGAGCGTGCCGGGGTCCAGCTCCCGCACATCGACCCCACCGACGGTGACCGACCCGGAGGTCACGTCGAAGAACCGTGGCACCAGCCGGGCCAGCGTCGACTTGCCCGCCCCCGAGGGGCCGACGAGGGCGGTGACTGTGCCCGGTGCCAGCACGAGGTCGATGCCGTCCAGCACGGGCGGGCCACCGTCGTACGCGAACGAGGCCCCGCGCAGCTCCACGGTGGCCCTGTCCGCCGTGGCGCCATCCGTCGTCCGCGGGGTGTCGAGTACCGGCAGCGGCGGGGTGTCGAGCAGGCCCGCGACGCTCGCCGCCGCGACTCCGCCGGTGCGCAGCGCCTGCAGGCGGGTGCCGATGTTCGACACCGCGCCGGCCACACCCGGGGCGAGCAGCGCGAACGGAATGATCTCGGGCGCCGGCATACCTCCGTGCACGACCAGGGCGATGCCGGGGCCGAGGACCAGCAGCAGCACCGCCGGCGGGGCGACGACGATCTGCGAGGCCGTCGTCACGGCGGTCGTCGCCGCCACCCAGCGGGAGAAGAAGTCGTGGAAGGCATCCGCGGCGCGGCCGAACCGCTCGTACGCCGACCGCGCGCGGCCGAACGTCTTGACCACGGCGATCCCGTCGACGAACTCCACCACCGCGTTGTTGATCTCGGCAGCGGCGCGGCCGTAGTCGGCCATCTTCGTGCCGGCCTCGGCCATCGCCCGGGCGAACAGCCAGATGCCGGCCACCAGCGGGACGACGCTGAGCAGCCCGAGCCGCCAGTCGACGACGATCAGGTAGACCAGCGCCGTGACCGGCACCACGATCACCGCGGTGATGTCCAGCAGCGTGTGGGCGACCAGGTAGTGCATCGCGTGCACGTCGTCGTGGACGACCTTCTTCACCTCGCCGGACCCGCGCCGGGCGAACCAGCCGAGCGGAACCCGGCCGAGCCGGTCGGCCAGCGCCCGGCGCAGCCGCAGCTGGAGCCGGGCGTCACCGACGTGGGTCAGGGTGACCGCGGCGCTGGCCGCCAGGAGGCTCACCGGAGCCGTGGTGCCGCACACCGCGACCCAGACCCACACCTTGTCCTCGTCCGGGCTGGCCACCAGCAGCGCCCGCACGGCCTCGGCGAGCGCGATCAGCGACACCACCGCGGCCACACTCGACACCGCCTGCAGCACCACGGCGGCGATCAGCAGCGAGCGCAGCGGCGCGAGCAGTCTCGCCAGCGGCTGGACAGGCCTCGGGATACTCACAACACGCCCTCCTCGAAGGCATCGGGCTCGAACACGGCCGCGTCGCCGTGCTCCAGAACGAGGGCGGCCAGCCCGGCGACGGTCGGCGCGGCGAGAAAGCCGCGGACGGGCACGTCCACGCCGTACCGGGCCCGCAACGCACCGACCATACGCAGCGCGAGCATGCTGTCACCGCCGGCACCGAAGAAGTTCGCATCCCGGTCGGCGATGTGCACCCCGAGCAGCTCGCTCCACAGCGCGGCGATCGCCGACTGCGCGCCGGGGTCAGGGGCGACACCGTCGAGGCTGGTGAGGTCCTCACCGAGAGTGGCGAGCGCCAGCCTGTCGATCTTGCCGTTCGCGGTGAGCGGCAGCTCCGGCAGCACACTCACCCGGGCCGGTACCGCGTAGGGCGGCAGCCGGTCGGCCAGGTGCGCGCGCAGCGCGGCCGCCAGCTCCGAGTCCTCTGGCGACGCCGCGGCCTCGGCCGGCTCCGCGTCGTCGGTCACAGGGGCGGCCGGGACGACGAAGGCGTGCAGGGCACGGCGGTGACGGTCACCGACCGCGACGACCGCGCCGGCACGCGCCAGTGGGAAGCCCTCCATCGCCGCCTCGACCTCGGTGAGCTCGATGCGGTGACCGCCGACCTTGACCTGCTGGTCAGAGCGGCCGAGGAACTCCAGCGTCCCGTCCGGCCAGTACCGGCCGAGGTCGCCGGTGCGGTACCAGCGGTCACCGGCCCGGCGGACGAACCGGTCCGCGGTGCGCCGCGGATCACCGCGGTAGCCGAAGGCGACCCCGCGCCCTCCGATCCACAGCTCCCCGGGCACCCAGTCCGGCCGGTC